>JADJEE010000003.1 GCA_016709225.1 Deltaproteobacteria bacterium
GTGCTTCCCGGTTCCCTGGCCCGACGTTCCCGACCCCGACCCACCCTCGCCTCCGGGTCAGCCGGAACCGTGCGAAGGACTCCCTCGCGAGTGGGCGGGCTGGTACACCGCGGACGATCCGTGTTGCCCAGTACACCAATGCCTAGTCGATGCGGGCGCCGACGCTTGTGGCATGTTCGATGCATGCTACGCACTTGGCGATGGTGCGGTGTGCGGGGATACGCTTTGCGATGGCATGCAATGCAGCTTGTGTGAGTAGCGCAGATGCGGTATGCTAGTCGCATGCCAAGTCCCCCCGACGAGATCCGGGCGCGTTTGCGCGAGCTAGACGACGCGTTCTCTCACGTGCGCGGTGTTCCGTCCGAGGACGTGGACGACGCCCTAGCAGCGCTACTTGACGGTGGCGACCTCGCCTCGCATCGACGCGAGTACGCTATCCTATTGGCCACTGCGCAGTGCAGCGACGAACAGATCGCCGCATCCCTTGAAGCGCGCACGTCCGGGGATCTGTATCCTACCTCACCGATTGATCGTGCTGCGACCGCACAAGCCCGCCTCGTCGGCCGCGCCGCCCTCACCGTGCGAGCCTACTCGGCCGCGACCGGGGAAACGTTCCTGGACAAGGACGCATGGGCGCCCCTCAAGGAAGCGTCGTATCAGTGGACCGGGTGGACGCGCGAGGGGTACGACGTGCACGTGCGCAAGGCGCTTGAGACCGCCGAAAAGACCGTCGCAGCGGGCGGCTTGCGCGTGGTAAGCTAATCCTATGCCCATTCGTCCAGTCCTCACCTGCCCCACGTGCCGCCATACATGGGCGCTCCCGGACGACGTTCCCGAGCGCAAGGCCTGGGGACGCTTGCTTCGCGCAGGCGCCGCACACCAGCACGCCACTACGATCACGGAACGTGAGCCGCCTTACAATACGATCTGGTTAGCCTCGGAGGCGGAAGATGGATGATGTTTACAGTTTCCGCGTCACTAAGCGTCACATGATCTTTACATGTCCTGACGGACGTGAGGTGCGTTACAAGATCGGCATGTACACTGATCTGTCCGCGTTGGACGACGGCACCCGCGAAGCATTCGCGTCGGTCGTGATGGGGTTCGTTCTGGCGCAGCACCCTGTCGCCCCCATCGCCGCGCCCCCCGCCGAACTCCAGTGACTTCCCCCCTATCCCCAGAGCTGGCCACGGCCCTCCGGGTCGAGAGGATCGAAGCTGCAGCGTCCGCCGCGCCACCCGACTTCCGTGCTCTCCTGCACGAAAAGCAACGGGAGTTCTTTGATTATGACGGGCGCGAGCGCAACGTACTGGGCGGTCGACAGGGCGGCAAGACGTTCGGCGTGGTGGCGTGGCAGTGGGCCGGAGCCTGGGACAAGCCCGGCAGTCTGAACCCCTACCTCGCCCTCACCTCGGCCTCCGCGCGTAACATCGTGTGGCCTGAGGTCCTCCGCATTTCGCAGTCGCTCGGATTCCCTAGCGACTGGCTCCACGAACGCGAGCTGTTGGTCAAGTTCCCGAACGGCAGTATCTGGAAAGCGGCGGGCACGGACGACTCCCGTACGATCGAGAGCTGGCGCGGCGTGAAGACGTACCGCCCCGCCCTTGACGAAATGGGCTCCCAGGACAACGCGTTCATCGGCTACTTCCTGTCCGAGATCATCTGGCCCACGATGATTCGCTTCAAGGGCCAGCTTGCGAAGGTAGGCACGCCCGCGCGTGTGTGCGATGGGTACTGGTTCGACCAAACAGGTCCCCAGCGCGCCGACACAATGCCGAAGCTATTCCGTTGGACCGCATGGGACAACCCCGCCCTCGGCACCACGTCGGAGGTCGACGCCTTCGTGGATGAGTTCTTGGCGAACAACGGCATGACTCGCGAGAGCCCTGCGTTCATCCGCGAGTGGTTGGCACAGTGGGTCAATGACCTCACCGAACTAGTGTTCCCAGTCGATATCTCGAAGAACGTTCTGCCGTGTCTGCCGATTCGATCGCGCACCGGAGTTCCACTGCATAAGGAGGGCTGGCGGTACGTCAAGGGTGCCGACATCGGCGTCAAGGATGCTACGGCAGTTAGCGTAGTGGCTGCGCACCAGCACGATCCCCGGGCGTTCATCCTTCAGACCCGCAACCTCGGTAGCAATGTACTGATTGGTACGCTTCGCGACTACCTGCGTGAGCTGAATGAGGTATTCCCAGGCCCGGTCGTGATTGATGCGGGTGGAATGGGTAAGTACCATCACGAAGAGTTGACAAAGCAATGGCTCATGGCGATCGAGCCAGCAAAGAAGGTCGAGAAGGAAAGTCACGTCCGTGACGTCCGCGACCGTCTGATGGCCGGCAAGGTCGTTATCGTTTCGCAGTTCTCGGACGGGAAAGAGGGCGCGAACGACGCACTGATGAGTGAGTGGGCAGTTCTTGGGTGGGACGAGCACGGACGCCTCCCTAACCCGAACCAAGCAGACCACGTTTCGGACGCCGTCTGCTATGCTTTGCGTAAGCTGTTTCACTACAAGCTCGGGGAAGACAAGCCTCCTATTGCGCACGGGTCTGCGGAATGGTACGCTGAGGAAGTCAAGAGGATGCGAGCGGTGCGTATTGCAAAATACACTCCGTCATCCAGAAAGAACTCCCCGTGGGACTAGTCATTCGACCAGCAGAGAACGAGGATCTCAAGGAGATCGCCCGTCAGTGGGCTTCATCCTTCGAACCGGCCTGGGGCTCGATTACGATCGGCAGCCTCTTTCGCCACCTTGCGCCGCATCTGTGGCGCAGGGCGCATAGAGCGCTGGTGGAGGAACTGGTTCGTGAGTGTCTGATCAACGTTCTGGTCCTTGAAGAAGAGCCTTCGGTGCCGCTTGCGTGGGTCGCGTTCGACCCTGTCCGCCTTCATTACGTCTATACCCTCGACAAGGCGCGCCGTCAAGGCCTTGCTACCCGTCTGGTGACGAATGTGCGCGAGGGGTACACCCTCACCGAAGCGCCAACTCACATGACTGCGGGGGGTTCGGCCCTGCTCCGAGCACTGGAGATCGCATGACTTTCACCCTCCTCCTCGCGATCCTAGGCACCGCTTACGCGATTGACGCTGTTTTTGACTTCCTTGGAGGCCGGCAGTGAAGAAAACTGCCCCGCGTTGGTGGTCCCTCAACCCCCGTGACATGCCGGGGGCGGTCCATTCGATCGTCGACCGCCTGGCTGAGGACGGCCGACGCAGTCTGTACATGGCTTTCGAGAGCATGTACGCTGCTCCGACCCTCTCAGCAGCTACGTCGACGGTAATCGCGACCATTTTCGGTAGGTCGGACGTGGGCGCGGTCTGGCAACGTACTCCGGTCATTCGATCGCTGATCGACACGCAGATGAACCGGATCGGCCGATCGCGCCCACGTCCGTGGCCGGTGACCTTCGCAGGCGACTGGGAGATGCAGCGGAAGGCTGAACTCCTCAAACTTTGGCTTGACGGGCAGTTTGAACGTCTTTCCATGGACGACCTCGCCCGAAAAGCCCTCTTGGACGGACTGGTCTTGGGCACAGGGGCCCTGAAAACCCTTGAGCGGAACGGGCTACCCTGTGTCGAGTGTGTCTGGCCGGGGAACCTGCACGTCAACAAGCGTGAGGAGAAGTACCAGTGTGTTAGAACCCTCTACCAAACCATCCCTATGGACCGGGAAGTGGCCATTTCCACGTGGCCTGAGTTCGAAGCAGAGCTGGGGGAGGCGGACGAGTACGAGGATCCTCTCGTTCCTGCGGAACATGACGATGACGTGTCGTCTGATCTCATTCTCATCGTCGAAGCCTGGCGCCTGCCCACCGGAACGGACGCTGATAACGTCCCCACCGGAGGCAAACACGTCATTTGCACCTCAAAAACGGTCCTAAACCCCGATTCCATGGACTGGAAGAGGGACTCTTTTCCGTTTTCTTTCTTCCGATACCGCGAAAAGTCACGCAGTTTCTGGGGGATGGGCATCGTGGAGAGCGCGGGCTGCATGCAGGGCGACCTGAACACCCTCGATGCGGTCCTCAGTGACTCGTACAGCCTCATGACCCCCGCTATCATGGTGCAGAAGGGCTCGGTTCCGAAGGCAGCGTACACCAACGAGGTCGGTCGGGTCATCGAATACGAGGGTGCCCCCCCGCAGCCGTGGACTCCGAACGCTGTTAGCCCCGATTTCCTGCAGCGAGGGGCCGAATTGGAGAATCGGATGCTGCGGCTAGAGGGAATCAGCACCTTTTCGGCCCAATCGCAGAAGCCAGCCGGTCTGAACTCGGGTGTTGCGATCACTGCGCACGAGGATTTGGAGAGCGAGAGGCACGCACTGCCCGGACAGCACTTCGAAAACCTCCATATCGACACCGCGCGGCTTCTGATCACGGAGGCGGAAGACATTGCTGTCGACGATAGCATCGACGACAGCAAGAAGCTAGCCGTTTTGGGCGGAAAAGAGACGCTGGAGCTGGTTTCGTACTCTGACGCACGCATGAAGAGTGACGAGTACGTTTTGCGCGTGTGGCCTGTCTCCCGTTTGTCGCGAAGCGCCACTGGCCGCCTCGAACAGGTGTCCCAAATGACAGAAATGGGCGTTTTCAGCGAACCAGAGGAGATTCTGGAGATCCTGGACATGCCAGACACGCAGGCGAACGCCAATCTGCGTCTTGCGGGGCGAAAACTGGTCCGAAAGATGGTCGATAACGCTCTGAAGAGTAAGCGGGCTTTCGTCCATCCGCATATGCCTTTGGAATATCTTGTGAAGTACGGTACAATGCGTCGATGTGAAGCAGAATTGGAAGGAGCGCCGGATTCCGGCCTCATCCGCCTCGACGAACTGATCGCTACTGCGCTTGAAGAGCTGAAGAAGCTCGCCCCTCCGCCCGCTCCTGCGGTGCCGCCTATGGATCCGTCCATGATGGGCGGCGGAATGCCCCCTCTCCCTCCCGGAATGCCCCCTGGAATGCCTCCAGGCCCTCCAATGATGCCCCCCGCCGGACCTAGTCCGGGAATGGTACCGCTGCAATGAAGAAGACCGCCACGCCTCCGACCCCCACTCCCACCGCAGTCAAGGACACCGCTACCGCGGACGTAGGTCGCGTCACTGCGCCTCCCGACCTCCGAGGTGACGGTGAGGGTGTGGCCACTGCCGCAGCTCGTCTATTCGGTATTGGGGCGGGCGGGGCGCCGTCAGAGGCGGACACCGTGCCCGATGGCAAGGTACCGGAGCCCGAGGTCACGGAAGAGGAGCCGGCGGCGAAGGCAGACGAAGACATCGTCGACTACGAGGGGCTGCGCAAGCTGGCCGCAGAGAAGGCAGCGAAGCGCGCCGAGAGCCAGGGCAGCGACAAGTCCGCCGCCCTTGAGGCCCGTCTGGCCCAGCTCGAAGCAGCTGCTCAGGCGAACGCCGCTGATGCGGAGAAGTTCCGCAAGCTACAGTCGCTTTCGAAGGACTCCCCCATTGAGCTTATTGAGAGCCTTGGCCTAGACCCTGTTTCTGTTGCGCAGAACCTTCATCGAGAGGCAATCAATCGAGAGGGATTCCACGCAAAGAAGACCGTTGAGCAGCTGAACGAAGAGGTTTCGAACCTCAAGCAGAAGCTGCAGGAACTGGAAACTGGAACTGAAGAGAAGCTCACGAACAGGGAGCAAGCACAGCTTGCCGAGAAGAACCGACGGGAGTTCGTCGCCCTCACCGAGGACGCCACGCACTACCCACTGCTGTCCGTTGAAGATCCTGCAGATCGACTGGAGATGGCTATTGAGGCCGTACGTCTCCTCGTCGAAGCGGATCGAGAGGTCAGTCACGAAGCCGTCGCCAAGGTCGCGGAAGCCAAGCTACGCAAAGACCTCGAACGACGCATCGCCGCCCTAGGCGGTGAGCTGCCGGGCAAGAAGGCCCAGGGAGCGACGACCAAGCCGTCGCCGAAATCGATTTCCGCAGAGCTTGCCGGAGAAGCGAGCACGCCCCGTGAAAAGACCCAGCGAGAACGTGATCTCGCGGCTGAGCGGCTGGCGGCCAAGATCTTCCTCGGCCAATCACCCCCCAACTAAAGGATTCCCAAAATGCCCGCAGTAGCCCAGTCTGATCTCGCAGCCCTCCTCAAGGAGATGTACCCCTACGGCCTTGAGCCGATTCTGTACGAGGACTGCACCCTTGCCGGTATGCTTTCGAAGGCGAACGATTTCGTCGGCGAGGCTATCCGAGTTCCCGTCAAGTTCGGCCCCGGCAACAAGGCTTCGGCCGACTTTGCCGAGGCGCAGACCTACACCGGCCCGTCGAGCCGTACGGCCTTCCTTCTGACCGATTCGTTCACCAACTACGGCGTCGTGCAGATCGAGCGGAGCGCAATCAAGCGCTGCCGCGACGCCGGTGCCATCAAGGCAGTGGTGCAGGACGAGAGCGACTCGGTTCTGTACGCCCTGCGCAAGCAGATGGCCGGCATTCTGTACGGCACTGGTACCGGCTCGATCGGCCGCATCCAGTCCGGTGGCGGTGGCGCTACCATCACCCTGACGAACGCGGACGACATCATCCACTTCGACCCCGGCATGCGGATTCGCACCGCGACGGGTGACGGTACTGGTGCGGTTGCCTCTTCGGAAGAGGTGATCGAGAGCGTGGACCGGATTGCCGGCACGATCACCTTCACTGCTTCGACCAACGGTGTCGAGTACGCTAACGGTAACTACCTGTACCAGGTGGGTAACTACAACGCGGTGGCGAGCGGTCTCGGGGCGTGGATCCCGGCGTCCGACCCCACCTCGACTCCGTTCCGCGGGGTCGATCGTACGCAGGACATCGTCGCTCTTTCGGGCGTGCGTATGACTGCGCAGGCCAGTGACGCGACGATCGGCCGCGCTCTGGTGCGGGCGGTCTCGACGGTTGGTCGATTCGGTGGCAAGCCGGACACCGTCATCCTCGGCACCACCGCCTTCCAGCAGTTCGTGCAGGAGCTGGAGGACAAGGTCGTGGTCGAGCGGTACGCGAAGATGTCGGACGGCACCGACGCGAAGATCGGTTACACCGGTATGGCGATCGTGTGCGGCAAGCACAAGGTCACCGTGGTCGAGGACACGTACAACCCGGCAGCCACTGCCTGGGTCCTCTCGATGCCGTCGTGGAAGATCCACGCGGTTCCGGGCGGGTGGCCGGGTCTGATCGACGATGACGGCAACAGCAACCTGCGCATGCCGACCAGCGACGCGTTCGAGTGGCGCTACGTGGCGGAGTGGGACCTGTGCTGCAACGCCCCGGGGCACAACGGCCGAATGGATCTGACCTCGATCCTGGCGTAACCGATGCGGACGCGCACTCTCACTCAGCTCATTGCCGATGTGCGCGCCCGCGCTGACATGGAGGGCGACGGGCATGTCACTGATGCCATGATCACGGTCTGGCTCAACCAGGGGATTGCTGACCTCTGGGACATGCTCGTCTTCTCCGACCCTGAGCGTCATTACGTCACCGACACCATCTCGACAACTACGGAAACCGAGAGTTACGTTCTTCCCGACGACTTCTATCAGATGCGCGGGGTGGACGTTGAAATCCAGGGACGACGTTATCCGATCGAGCCGCTGCAGTTCCAAGAACGTCTAGGCCCCCTCACCGACGGTGATCTTGCTGTATTCGGGGCCCCCGTTACACGATATCAAGTGCGCTCGTCCGGGATTGACGGTTCTGGCACCCGCCTGTACTTCGACCCCGATCCTGGGACCCATACTTACCGCATCCACTACGTACAGGCACCTCAGCTGCTGGCTTCCGGTACGGACGAGCTGGATGGAGTTGCAGGGTGGGAAGATTACCCTGTCGAGTTCGCGCGCAAGCTCGCCCTCGAACGTCAAGAGCAGGATTCTTCTCCTGCACACGCCGCACTGGAGCAGCTCCGTGGGCGAATTCGCAAAATGGCCTCGCTTCGTGATGCGGGCGGCTCACCCCGTATTGCCGATGTTCGCGGCCGCAACAACCTCCGATTCCGATCCCTGTGAGCAGAAAGCTGTGTCCATATGGACTTTCCAGTCAAGCTTGGAGCGCGAAACGGAGGCAACTCCCGCCTCATTCGTGCATTGCAGTCGGGAGTGATCCGTGATGCGTTCGTCGGCAACTGGGTGTGGGTGCAGCGTCTGCGAGAGACCGACTTCACTCCCGATGCGGATACGGCGCAGTCCCTCACGCTAAGCACCCTATTCCCTGCGAATCCGTTCCCGACCAACGTGATTCGAGAGAATCCTTTGGTCTACGTGGCGAGTCCGGCGGCCGGCGGGTCGCTGTCGGCAGTGACTCTCGAGTTCGGTGATGCTGCGGACCCTAACGGGCTGATGACCTCAACCTCGATCTTCACCGGAGCGAGTGGGTTCTTGCAGACCACGGGAGCGGCGGAGTTCACCTCGCGGTTCGAAGCGGCGTTCGACCCCACGGTCGACATCGCCACTACTTCGGACGACGTGGACGCTATCGAAGGAATGGATCTATGGCTGATGATTCAGTTCACTCCAGTCGCGAGCGTGGGGTAAGTCATGCCGACGACCGACTTTCCCGTCTTCCTTTCTCGTGGAGGGAACGCCAACGTCATCAATCGGATGAAGGCGAACTCGATCACGCGGTTCTATGGCACGCCGAAGCTGGCGTGGACTCAGCTGATTACCGCCGAAATGCTCAGCCTACGAGCGAGTACGCAGGTCATCACCCTCGTCGTTGGTGGGACTGCTTCTGACGGCACCTACCAGCTCACTTTCTCGGGCGGCGGGCTGGAAGATGACGTAGTCGTCTCTGCTACCCGAGATTCGGGCGAGACGTCCGCTCAGATGGCAGCCGAGCTAGAGTCTGCGATTCAGACGGCTCGTGCAGGTGCGCTTGCGGATGTGGTCACGAACGAAGTGGTCAACACCGCGACGATCACGATCACCTGTTTGACGAAGGCGGCGGGGGTGGCTCCGGTCTCGGTGGCAGTCAGTTTCCCTGGGTCCGCAACCGGTACGCTTACTTACACTTACGTAGGTAGCATTACGGTGGGGTCTACGTTCGCGCGCACTCCGGCCGTGCCGCACGCTCTCCCCGAGCATATCTGGCGAAAGGCGTGCACCGTCAATCGTCGGGTGGCCTTCGCGGGTGCAACTGCAGTGACCGTGACGGTTGGCGACGCGAACGACCCCGACGGTCTTGTTACTTCAACGAGTCTGTTGAGTACGGGTATCGTGCAGACCACGGGCGCTGCGGAGTTCACCCCGCGATATGAGGCGGCGTTTGTGCCTCTCATCCAGATCACTCTCGCGTCGGCAACCCCCCTGAACTTCGAAAGCCTTACTGCCGGCGAGTTCGAAGTAGAGCTGCACTATCTACCGGTGCCGCAGGTGGTCTAAGTGCCGCCCTCGCGTCGGTTCCCACGCCTTTCCCAGCAAACCGGCGACGTCGAAAGACTTCGTCGGGAGGTAGAGGCGTGGTTGCTTTCCCTGGGGGAAGGAGAGCAGGGCCCTCCCGGACCTCCTGGCCCCGCGGGCGCGGACGGAGCCGATGGGGCTGACGGGGCTGACGGAGCCGATGGCGCAGACGGTGCCGATGGAGAGGATGCTACCCCTCCTACTTCAGTAGTGTACACGAGCGACGGGTCATTCGATACGAGTCAGTGGATTGCTGACGGATATGTTTTCGCTCGTGTAGTATGCCGAGGTGGGGGAGGCGGCGGCGGCGGCGGCGGATCCACGAACGGCAGCGGAACCGCGATGCAGGGAGCGACGGGGGGCGGAGGAGGCGCGACTGCGGAGCGCACCTTCCGACTTTCTGATCTCACTGACCCCGTTACCGTCACCATCGGTGCAGGAGGAGCGTATGGCGCTGGCGCCCCGAACACCGCATCGTCTGTATCAGGCGCTAATGGATCGGCTGGCGGTACGACGAGTTTCGGTTCCTACCTGACTGCTTACGGCGGAGGCGGAGGCTGCGGCGGAGTCGCATCCCAGGCATCCGGTGGAGGCGCCGGAGGCGGTACAGGTTCCGTGGGCGGAAACGCCACGTCGAATACCGCAACTACGGGAGGTCGGCCGGGGCCAGGCGGTTCTACAGGTGTCTCCGGCGGAAACGGATCAGGATCGAGTAATAACGCCACCGCCTCGCTAGGTGCGGAGTGGGGCGGCGGATGCGGAGGCGGACGTCCTGCAGCTGGCATCGGCCAAGCAGGCGGCTCATCTCTTTACGGAGGAGGAGGAGGAGGAGTGGGAGGCGGGCACAACGCAGTGAACGCAGCGGTAGCAGCTACGGCCGGCGGTAGCTCTGGGCAAACTCTGGCGGGCGGCGGAGGTACGGCAGGCACAACGGGAGTCGCACCTACTAACGGGGCGGACGGAGCAGCCGGAGATCTATTTTCTGGTTCGACGGGCGGCGGCGGAGGCGGCGGTTCTCTGACTTCCGGTATTGCTGCAGGCGATGGTGGCGCAGGTGGCCTGGGGTGCGGCGGAGGCGGCGGAGGTTCTGCTTGGGGTACGGCGGGTGCGCCGGGAACAGGCGGGAACGGCGGAGACGGCGGCTCCGGTGCACTGGTGGTATTCTTGTGGTGACACATGCCTCTTGAGTTCACCTCAGTCGAACTACTCTTCGGAGGTCTTCAGCAGAAGACTGACACGAAGTCGCGTCGTCCAGACTCCCTCGACACTGCGGTCAATTTGCAGTTTGACAAAGACGGAGTGCTGAACAAACGACGCGGATTCCAGTTTGTCGATCTAGGTAATGCCATCAACCGGTTCGACGACGATGAGCTGTTCCAGCACCTGGCCTCCCGTCGCGGAGAGCTACTGATTCTCTCGTACGACTACGTCCTCGCCCTCGGCGATGTAGATGCGGCACTGCGTGGAGCAGACGCGGTGGTGTACCGAGGGCCGAACAACCGCGCCTCGCTGCGTATTGACTTCGTGTCGCGGCCTCAGGCGTCTACGACCATTACCGGAGATGACGTCTAAGTGCCCCTCTCGTCCCTCACCCGTCTCTTCGCAGCGCATGAGATGCCCGACGTCGCCTCGCTTGAAGTCGATGGGGTCCATTATCGCTGCTACACCTACCTCAACCAACCCGCAGCTGCGATCGAGGCAGTGTGCCATCGCATTCAGGCGGACGGCACGCCCGTGCTCGTGTTCCACAACGTAGTAGCGCAGGCTACACAGACGGAAATCGACGACACGAACGGTATCCCGCTGGATAATCCGAAAATCATCGCGGTAGGCGAGACGTTTGTTGTGCATTGGCTTCAGGCTTCCGACATCCAAACTGTTGGAGAAGCAGGTTGGCGTATCTGGAGTCTGTACCGCGCAACGATGGATATGGCTGCGTTTTCTGCAACTACGTGGAACGCCCGAGGTTCAGTGGGCGTTCACCCTGACGGACTGTACGATGTGTGTCCAGTTATCGGATCGGCCACGGATTTCGTCGTCGCTCGTCATACGGCAACTGAAATCACTGTTCAGCTATTTACCGACTTTGACTGGGTCGACTTCGACTGGACAACCCTCGTGTCTGAGGATCCCATTCGGGTGCTTGCGGTCTACGCGCATCGTTCCGACAACGACGTGGTGCTGACTTATGAAGGGACCGGAGGCGATGCGCTGACGCTGCAGTCTCTGCGCATGGACGTCACTACCGGCGGCAACGTCACTAGTCCTGTTCTTTCGTTCAACGAGATTCTAGGCGCCTGGGTTCAGGTCGGGCACTGCCGCGTTGCTGCAAACACCGTCGCGCTGGTGACGGAAGTCCAGCTCGAAGACCATCATAACGCCGTACTCGCCCCGCTGCGGTGGTCACACGGCATCGCTTTCCGTGCGATCAACTCTAACGACGCCACGCGACAGGGCGAAGAGCACTTCGTGCATCATATGTCGCTGCAGTCACGACCGTGGATGTACCTCAACGGCACCTCGACTACGGGGGCTCCCGAGGTGTACGCCCTCGCTTCGTACCGCAGTACAGTGGAAGCGGAGGACTGGACTCAGGCGAAGTACCTCGTGCTGTGCTTCGACTATCCACTTTGGGACTCCAGTGACTCGCTTACCCTCCGCCCCCGCCCCATTTGCACGGTCGAGGGGCTGGGGTTTGCCGACGCACGCACGTCGGGCTGGATGCCGGACGCTGGAGCGTTCTCGGCCACGGTACATCAGACTGGCCCCTCGAAGCGGATGAACCACATCTCGAACGTGGCGCTACCTCCTTCCTCGGGGTACGAAGCCAAGACGCGCACGATCGCTGCCGGATTCTACGCGCGGATCAAGACGACGCATGTGTTCAACGAAATCGCATCTCAGGATGGACAAGCGTTCCAGCCCGAACTGTGCGGGATCAACGGCATCGTGGTGTACATGGAAGAGGGATGGCAGCGCCCTCGAAACGACTCGTATACGCTGCCGCTTACGAATGAGAGGCGGCCCAACATCCGTCCGATGTGTCTCCCGATCGAGGCGGGTAGGGCCACGATCTTCGGCGGGGGCACCCTCTACAGCTACGACGGGGAAATGGTCACGGAACTAGGGTTCATGTGGCCGCCGGAAATCAACTTCATCGGTGGAAACACCGAAGGAGATGTAACGGCCCTCGGCACCTATCTGGTGTACTCGTGCTGGTCGTGGACGGACGCAGCGGGGCAGATCCATCGCAGCGGACCTAGCAACATCGCAGAGATCACTCTCACCGGAAGCAACCAGACGATCGCCACCCGACACAAGACGCTGTCCTTGTCGTTGAAGGACAGTATCGAAAGGTACCCCCAGGCCACGAACATCCAACTCGAAGTGTACCGCACCCTCAATAACGAGACGACCTTCTACCGCGTATTCGGCGCCGACCGTCCCCCGTATCGCGTGCAAGACACCCCCCTGAACGATCCGACGGTGCCTTACGTGGATGTCCTCGACGGGGTAAGTGATGTCGAACTGGCTCTCCGAGACTCCGGCCCGTACCAGTTCTCGCCGGGGACGACCGTTCTCGAAATCCCGCTGCCTCAGACCCCGCCCCCGATGTCTGTGTTGGCAACGTGGCAAAACCGCATCTGGGGTGTGAGCGCTGTTGACCCGGCGGTCATCTATTACTCGGACGAGATCGGGCCAGACCTAGGAGCGCAAGGGTCTGCGGCGTACGCGGGACCGGTGTTCGGATCCGATCAGTTCTTCCGCATCGGAGAAGTAGGCCAGATTACGGCTATGATGCCGATGAATAACGCCATGATCATCTTCACGGCGACGTCGATTTACGGCATGGTAGCCCAGGATGCCGGTGGAGGTCTCCTCACACTGCAGGTCGAAGTCCTACATGAGGGGACCGGCTGCATCGAACCGCGCTCCCTTGTCCTCGCCCCTCCCGGCATCTTTTTCCAAAGCGCCAAGGGATATTACATCCTCGATCGTGGACGTCAGCTAGATTACGCTTCTGCTGGCGCTGAAATCGAGGATGACGTCCGGCTTGGAGGCAATGTGCGCGCCGCCCTCCTCCTCAAGGACCGGCATCTGATTACTCTAGTTGTCAACGGAGAGGCCGAGGACGACGGGGAGGGGGGAGTTACCACGCACCCGCGCCTCCTTCACTACAACTACTTTTACAGGCGCTGGACCACCTCGAACATTGTTCCGACGTCAACGGACGCTCGACTGAGCGAGCTGGTGGACGGGATCTCCTGGGGAGGGCGTGGTGACGAGGACGCGCAGGTCTTGCTTGCGCAAGGCGCGCTTCTCGTAGAGCGCAGGGTCGGGGATTCGCTTGCTTACACCGACCGAACCTCCACGGGCGATGTCGGCATCCCGATCGACCTGCGCACCAGCTGGTTCCACGCGGCTGGTATCTTGGGCTACCAGAGGATCAAGAGTATAGTGATCCAGGGCGCCAAGCCTAACAACAGTCAGTACAACGTTGACCTGGATTACGTACGTTCTGGCGACTATGACTCCCCCGAGACTGAGACCGGCCTAACCGTGACCTCCATCTCACCCGCTCGCGCCCGTGTCCGTCCTTCCATTCAGAAGTGCTCCGCCATCCGCGTCCGTATCTACGAAGACGCGGGGGTGACCTCCCTCGAAAACCTGAGCTTGTCCGGGCTGGTCTTCGAGGTCGGTCTCAAGAAGGGCCCAGGCCGCATCCCCCCGGCGCAGATTGTGACGTAACCCATGGTTTCTGCAGCTCCTAATCTCTGGGATATGTCCGGCGAGGCCAAGCAGACCCGCCTCGACTCGTTCAACCCCGTCCGCGGCGGGTACAACGTCAACAACTATTCTGAGCTGGCGAACCAGGCGCGCGAGCCGGGGTTCGATGCGCAGAATCACGCCCTGAACATGTACGGCAACATGGCGGCAGGACGCGGTCCGAGCGTCGCCGAGGCACAGCTGCGCATGGGGCAGAACCAGGCCAACGCGCAGGCGATGGCACTGGCCGGCCGCGCACGCGGCGGAAACTCCGCAGGCGCGATGCAGCAAGCCCTCGCAGCGCAAGGCGGCGGAAACCAGATGGTGAACCAGCAGGCTGCCATGCTACGCGCTCAGGAGCAGCAGCAAGCGATGGCTGCGTACGGCGCCATGGCCAGTCAGATGTACAACCAGGGCTACAACTACGACGCGCTTGCCGGCTCTCAGGCATTGGGCTGGGACCAGAACTCGCTCGGCTGGTACACCGGCAAGGGCAACATGGATCTACAGCGCGACAACATGCGTCAGAACTTCAACCTGACGTTGGCCAATGCCGGCATCGGAGCGGCAGGGGCCGTCCTCGGCGGACTGGGCACGATGTCGGACGAAAGGGCGAAAACTAATATTCGCCCCACGATGGCCAAGGGCGGCGTGAAGGAATGCAACTCCAGCGGGTACTGCAACGTCGGCACCGGCGAGAGGCACCGCAAGTGCGCAGAAGGGTCAGTGCTGCGGAACGGAAAGTGCGTCCCGGTCCCTTCGGTATACTCCGACGAAGGCGCGAAGACCAACGTCAACAACACCTCCTCGTCGATGAACGCGACTGAGGCCATTGGTGCGCTGACGCCAGTGTCGTACGAGTACAAGCCTGGGTACGGAGCGCCCGGGCAGCGAGTTGGAGTCATCGCGCAGGACATGGAGAAGACCCCGGCCGGCGCTGCAATCGTCAACAACACCCCGTACGGCAAGACGCTGGATGTGGGCGGCATGGCCTCCCTCGCCCTTGCGGCTCAGGCCGAGGAGCTGCAGCGGAACAAAGAACGGGATGCAAAGATCGCTGAGTTGGAGGCCATGCTTCAAAGCGGAACCCCGGTTGCCGCGAATAGGCGAGTGAACGTGAACCGAGCAACTAACCTTGTCGGCCCGTCTGCAGCGATGGACGGATATTGGGACCGCCGCCTCGGGGACCGTGGGGGCATCTATGGCTGATCCGCGGTACATGAATACCCGCGACTTCTCTACTGCGGATCTCCCCGACGTCGACGAACCGAAGGCACGCCCTGTCGTTCCTCCGCAGTCCGCTGCGTTCGGTGATTCAATGTTCACCGCTCCTGGGGCTGAAGATACTGTGGAGGCGCAGATTGCCCGTGCTACTCGAGCCTCGATGGATCGAGATGCGGAAGAGGCAGCCGCGACGCTTCAAGCTAACCGTTCTCCCGAAGTGCCGAACGCAGACCCGAGTGGGATGTATCAGGCGGGCAACGTCGTCGCGCAAGGCGGCGTAGCGTCGGACTCCCTCGCGCTACAGAATATGCAGGCAGTCGCGACGCGGGGCGGGCGTATGGTCACGGTCAACGATCCCCTGCATAACGCAGTGCGACGTTACGACAAAAAGGCGACCGCAGCTGACGCGATGGCCGAGAGCACCCTCGGACCTCAAGAGGTTGCGAAGGAAGACTATGCGACGGCAATTCGCGACCACGCTATCGACCAGATGAAGACGTACAACCTGCAGGCCCGCGAAATGGAGGAGAGGGCGGCAAAGCAGCAGGAAAGCATCGCGATGCAGCAGCAGATCAATCGCGATTACGAGGCCGCCCGCGACAAGACCGTGAAGGCACTCAGCAGCGGCACCCCCGAAGACCCCGGCGCATTCTGGGCCTCTCGCAAGGGATGGCAAAAGGTCGCGCTGATTATGTCGGCTGCGATGAAGGGATGGCTGCAGGGTCAGGGCATGTCGGTCGACCCGATGGCCGACATCCGAGCTGGGATCGAAATGAATGTCGAGGCGCAGCGCCAGAACCGCGCCCGTCTTGGTGAGGTGCTGTCTGCGCGCGAGCGCCAGGTAGCAGCAGCTCACGCCAACCTCGAAGAGATGCAGTCCGTCTTCGAAGACCAGACCTCGCGTGATCTCGCGGTGCGAGACGCGTATGAAAAGGCTGCGATCGCTGAGATGCAGAAGTACCAGGCCCAGTTCAATCTGGATATGGTCCCGGTCGAGGCGAAGAAGATCATGTCGGAAATGCTGAACATCAACGCCAAGACCCAGCTCGAACGCGAGGCGCTGATTGCGAAGCACTCGAACAAGCAGGTTTGGCGCGCCAATCCGAACGTCACTGTGCGTGGGCGCGATGGAAACCTCTACACCGTGTCTGCGCAGGACGCCCGCAAGATGGCTGATACCTACGCAAAGGAAAGCAGCGCTCAGCTCAACATGGGTGCCGCGGGTGTCATCGATGCCGCGAAGACGCAGTACGGTGCAGAGAGCGCGAAGTCGACGTGGATGGCGAAGCTAAACGCGAAGGTCGAGGCGAGCAAGGGCGAGAAGAAGCCGGAGCAGCAGCGCCTCGAATATGCGCAAAAGAAGGACATCATGAACTCCTCGGCAAAGCATCTTTCGGATGCGATTGAAGAGTTCAACAAGGAGTGGGCCGGACGCGATATCCCTGGCATCACTGCAGTGGTCGGATCGCACAGCTTTGGCGATCGAGAGACTATTTCTCGGGTTCGCCAGCAACTTCGCAATATTCGTTATTTGTACATCCAAGCGGTCACCGGCGCGTCTTCTCCGAAGGAGATGGACGAGAGCATGCTCAAGTCTCTTGACGATCCGTGGGGCGGTGATGCCGATGTGTGGGGGTCGCTTGCTGCCATGCAGAGCGACGCCTCCAACCGAGTCGCCTCGATCGCCGCAGCGGCTCAGCAACCCCTCGTCGAAGAGTTGGCCGGACGAGGGCAGCAGACGCCCGGAGGCAAGACCACCTCGCAAGAAACTCTTGAGAACACTCAAGGCCAGCCGGACTTCGACATCAGCCTGGACGAGTAAATGGCAGTCAAGGTACGCACAGCTGACGGGGCGGTAACTACTGTCTCCGCGAAGCAGGCCCAGGAAGGCGCGCTTCGCGGAGATCTGCAGATTCTAGATCGTTCCGTCCGCGTCAAGCTCGGCAACCGCACGGGCACCATTTCCTCCGCGGATCTGACCAAGGCTACCGCGAAGGGGTGGGCGATCGTCGATGACGAGGAGGCTGAAGAGCTTCGACTCGAACGGGAGCAGAGCACCCTCGGCAACAAGGCACTTGCGGTCGGCGAACAGGTCGCCAGCGATCTTACGCTAGGAGGTACCCGCCTCCTCGAAGAAAGCCTCGGCGTCGACCCGAAGGCGATGGCCGCCCGAAACAAGGCCGCCGGTGTGGCTGCCGACATCGCAGGCGTCGGAGCCCAGATTGCCGCAGGTGTCCTCTCGGGTGGTGCTTCGGCAGCCGTCGAGGCAGGCGCAGCGGCGGGAGCCAAGGCGGCAGGCAAGGGCCTCGTGGCACGCACCCTCGCCAAGACTCCAGCGGGCATGGCCGTTCGCGCGGGCGAGAAGGTCGCAGCCCGCGTACTTCCCGGAGCTACCGGGCTCAAGAAAGCAATCCCCCTCGCCACCGGGCAGTTCGTCGAGGGCATCGGGTACGGAGCAGGCGCAGAGATTGACGAGAGCGTCCTTGGGCAACGCGACATCGCAGTGGAGCAGATCGCCGCTGCGGGTGTAATGCAGGGCATCCTCGGAGGCACACTCGGACTTGCCGGCGAGGGGTTGGCGAAGGTAGCGGCGAGCCGGAAGAAGGTGCGCGCTACTGACGTCGAAGAGGTCTTTCAACGAGGTATCGGAAATACCGACGAGGTCGTGCACACTCCGCCCGGTCGAATTGCGAAGGTGCTAGCAGCAGGGACGGGAGCCGATTCGGCCGACGTGCAGCGCATGGTCGATATGTCGAACAGCCCTGCGATGCGTGATCTAGTGCTTGCAAGCCCGGCCGACATCGCAAGGAAGACGAGCGACGAAGCAGCCGGACTCCGACCGCATTTTGACGACCTAGATGACGCTGTTGGAGAAGCGCTCAAAAATACTGAGGGCAGGTATTTTGCGAAGTCGATGAAGCTGCGCGAAGGAGCTGACTTGCACGCTCACGCGGTGGCGGACGACGCAGTAGCCAACGCTCTCCGGCAGCTGGGGGGCGAGGATGCGTACGCCGCCGGTGCGCTTGACGATGCGGCACGTGCTGCCGATGAATTCGCTGGAATGCGCCCGCAGCGAATTCAACGCGAGGCGGTAGACGATCTGCAGCGCGCCTTGGAGAAGGACCCGGAGGCGGCTGGGGCGTTCGCTGATGCTGGGTATCCGACTGAGGTACCGCGCCCTCATGCAACCGATGCCGAGGGGCTGACTCTCCCCAAGACCTCGCGCCCTACTATTGGGCAGACGATGGAAGACTTCGGCCCAGCCGCCGCCAACGCAAACGGGTTCATCAAGATGGCCCGCCGCGAGGTGGAGGGTGTGCGCGAGCTTATTGCCACTTCGAAGCTAAACGGCAAGGGAGCGGTCGAGGTGGTGCAGGCAGTCGACGTAGCTCAGCGCAGGCTGCGAGACATCGAGAGCAAGCTACACAAACTCGTTACCAAGTCCGAGCCTGAGTACGCGGCGATCGATGCACTCCGCGCAGCCCGCAAGGAGCTGAAGGCCTTCGTGTATAACAAGGACCTTCTCGGGGACGCAGCAGCAAAGCTGCAGACGGCAGACGCGCTTCAGGCAGCCGCGATGAAGGCTCGTGTGGACGCAGGGAACATCGACCCTACGCTGAAGAAGATCTTCAACCGCGACAAGGATATTACTCCCGACAGCCTGTTGTCGGTGATGCGCAAGTTCGGCCGCGGCCGAGGCACTGAGGACGCCATCGGTCAAGTCTTCGAGACTGAGCTGGCTTATCTGCGGCACCTTCGAGACAACTACGACATGCCGTCGGGGTTTGCAGACCAGGTCGCCAAGGCCGAAGCGGCGTTCGACGGAATGAAGTCTGCTGTGGCGAAGCGAGGGCGCATGCTCGACGACCTTGACGTCGTGGCCCGAGTGCGAGCTGCGGAGAGCGGGAACTCGGTCTCGCTGGGCGGAGGCAGCAACGCAGGTACGATGGCGGGAGCTGCCATCGGCGGCATGATCGCAGGCGTCCCCGGAGCGACGGTGGGCGGTATTGCTGGCCGCGTCGCTACGCACGCTTACACCTCGATCCGAGCGTACGCAGCTCTACGCAACCTAATCGACAAGTCGGGTCTACATATCGACGGTGCGGTAGGCCGCCTCCTCCACGGGATGCGAGGGGGTGGGAAGGCCGCGGCTGGTGCCGTTGGTCGAGGGATTGCGAAGGGAACTACTCGGGTACCTCAGGCGGTCACTAGCATCTCCTCGAAGTCGCGCGCCGAACGGGAGACTGAAGCAGCTCGTATCCGCGACCGGGCAGCTCTACTTGCAAGCAACCCCGACGTCCTTATTCGGGAGATGTCCCTCCCGCTTCGATCCGTCGACCAGCACGCTCCGCGCATCTACGACGGGATCACCGAACTGTCGGCACGCGCTGCTGCCTTCCTGCAGTCAAAGATCCCCACTGGATACTCCCCGCAGTTCTCGACGAACCCCCCCGTCGTCAACCCGGTCGAGCAGGCGAAGTGGGAGAAGTACGTACAGGCGGTTACCGACCCGCTGGCAACTATCGACCTAATGGCCGAAGGTCGCCTTACCGTCGAGCACGTCGAGGCCCTGAAGGAAGTGTATCCGCAGATCTACCGCAACATCGTGAGTAGTGTCATGGACGAGCTGGCGGATGCGCAGGACAGTAAGCGGATGGTGCCGTACCGTGAGAGAATCCAGCTGGGTGTAATCCTCGGGATTCCCACCGACGCCGCGCTTCAGCCAGATCATCTTGCTCAGCTGCAGGCGGTGTTCGCGGCCCCCGACGCCCCCCCTCCCGGTCAAGGGATCCCACTTCCCCCGACGTCCGAAACTAAAAACCTCAAGGGAAAGAATAAATTCACTTTCCCCTCTCTCGCCCCAACCCCCACCTCTAAGACGGAGATCTAATGTCCGACCAAACTCTACTCTGGAAGCGTCTCCGCCTCAAGGCAGACACTGCGAACGATACTGACTGGCGCGGGAGCGGTGTCTCTCCTAATCGAGTGACGGTGACGGTAGGCGGTACTGCCACGTCAGGCGCCTACTCGTTCCGCATTCACGGTTTCGTGACTACCCGCAAGGGTGTTCACATGCCGGTGGATACGACCGTGTCCTTCACGCGCACGAGCGAGACCAACGCACAGATCGTGACTGGACTAGGTGCGGCGGAAGACGCCCTTGAAGTACCGCTGTCGAAGTTCGACATTGTTGCCACCTTTTCCACGACTACGTTCACCCTCGACTTCCCCCCGGACGCGCAACTTGAAGTCGAGCTGACGGCACCGTCGCCCGGCACGATGACTGCCGACAAGGAGCTGCCGCAGCTCGGATCGGCGCCTCACTTCGGCGGCTCGCGCTACAACCTGGGTCAGGTCGCTGTGACGGTGCACGCCGTAGACTCCAGCGGCGATCAACTGAATCCGGGCACCGGCACTCAGACGACCTTCGATCTGGAGGTTGTGGAGGTTCAGCTCGTGCGGCGAATGACGGATACCGGAGTCGAAGTGACGGAACACTACTCTCGCACCAGTACTCAGGTGGACGCCACGTTGAACACCATTTATGAATTCCCCTTGCGGGGTGCTGGGTTCTTTACTGTCCGCCTCACGAACTTCGCAGACGCCGTCGCATCCACCGCTGGCTACGAAGTCCTCATTCGCGACCAGGGGCCTAGCTAATGTCCGCCGTCTCTCCGCGACCTGTCGGACCTTCACCGGTTAGCCCTACGTCGGCCGGATCGGGCGAGGGTATCGACCCGGGCGGGGGCGACGTGGCTACGTTCACGGTGGCCCCCGCGTCGTGGGACTCTCGCCCTGTGCGCGCTGCTCTCAACGGCACGATCGGGTCTACGGTAGCGGGCCAATTCTGGCTCCTACCCGGCGACACTACGGAATATATTTGGTGGTCGCAGGACGACGGGAACGGGCGCTACGTGGGGCTCGATCCTGGTGACTGGGTTGCTGCTCTGGCGGGAGTGACCGGTATTGAAGTTCAACTGGACGCCGGTAACCTCACCGGAGCGCAGCGAGCGGTAGCAACTCGGGCTGCGATGGCAGGTAGCGCGTTCGACGTCAGCGGGTCAGGCGCCAGCGTCGTAGTCAGCGGCAACGGCCTCAACGCTGCGGGCATCCTCATCGGAGGCATGCATGACGAGAGCGTAACTACGCGTCAGCATGGATGCCGCCTCGGTACCCCGCAGTTCAGCGGCAACCCCCTCAACGGTATCGTCGGCAGCCATCTATCCGCCCCCGCCGTTGACGGAATCCCCCTTGCGCTAGGCATCTACCTGTCGGCGCATACCGACCAAGTCCGACTCGGTCTCTTTCTTGGAGGGGATACAGATCTGTCCACTACCACTACCCTCGTGTGCGAAGGTGTGACGTCAGGGTCTGCGACTGGGTGGAACTGGGCCCTCCTGACGTCCACTGAAATGGCCAGCATTACCGCCGGTTCTGATCTGTGGCTTCTGGCCAAGTCGAACTCTGCGACGACGGATCCCGGATACACCGGCCTCGTCGCGAGTGATGGAGTGGACCTGACTAACCAGAACATGATTATCTTCGACGATTTCGACCCCGACCCGGATACGCTTTTCGCCAGTGATTCGGCCGGCGTCGACCTGTCGGCCATTGCGCAAGCAGGGTCATCCCCCGTGTACCTTCATGTCGCATTGATCTACCGCCCAGTCGACGCGGCTGGCGATCGCGTTCTTCTCCGTATCGGGACACACTCCGACCTCGTCTTCGACAGCGGGTTCGAGAGCGATCTGACCGCTCTGAGCCCGGGTGCTAACGTAGGCGTGACTCTTAGCGTCCCTGACGTTCAAGACTTCGAAGTCGATGCAGTCGAGGTTGCGGTCGGAAACGAACACACCGACCAGTTTCGTCTCGCTGTGTATACGGGCGGCATCTTGGAAGACATGGACGGAGCCACTCTTGTTTGGGACGCTGGACTAACGTCTGGAGATCTCACGGAAGAGTGGGTTTCAATTTCTGCTGGAGCGACGTCGTACCCAATTACCGCGGAGGCTACCATCTGGTGGGTGGTACGCGGTAACGGCGGGATCACTATCGCGTACGCAGACACCACTGACGCCGGCTTCGCCAACCCTAGCTGGGACCCCTTCGATCTTGAAGTCACGACTCCAGGCAACGGACACGAGTACGAGTTCGACGAAGATAACCCAAACCATAGTATTGACCCTACAGACCCCTTCGAGTCCCCGATGGTGGGCGACGCGAGCGACTTTCTTCCAGGTAACTATCCGGGATGCCGCGTCATTCTCCGCGGCCCCATCGACACGGTGGCATCATGAATACCTTCCTTTCTAAGTTCGGAGACCTCATCATCGGCGCGGTCGCCATCGCATGGGCAATCGCTGCGCAGTCCCTTCCTAGTCTTGCGGTTATCGTAAGCCCGGAAGCGGCAGCGGCGTTCGGCCTCGTCGCTCTGGGGCGAGGGGCGCGGGCGCTGAAGGCCGCGGAGTAAGTCATGACCGAGCATGACCTCTCCACCCTCATCGATCTGGGGCCGACGGGGGCCCTGGCGATTCTGGGATACTTCGCACGGGGCTGGCTAGCTAAGTTCGAGGCTGCCTTGCATAGCAACGCGAAGGCGACGGAGCAGCTACATGCGGACTTCCAGGCCCACGTACGACGTGACGAAGAGACCCTCGCCGAGCTGACGGCCGCGCTGAAGCGCAGGTCTACACGCGGGCGCGGGCGAAAGAGCAGCGCGCGAAAATGACCTACCCTCCGCCTACCAAGCAGGAATGGCGGAAGTTCGTCCGCAAAGCACGGCAGCTGTTTCCTCCGCCTATCCCTGTGAAGGTCGTGCACTCTCCCTCCCCTCCATTCTCGGTGCCTTCGTGGTGGTGTGGGGGGTTCTGGTGCTGGTACAAGGGCGGCCGCCTCGATCGCGCCGTGATCTGGATCGACTCCCGCCTGCCTCGGGTGAGCGCTGTGGACGCTCTGCTGCACGAGTGGGCTCACCTCCTGCGTGAGGAGGAGCTGCAGGATCCAAGCGGCGAGTGTTTGCATGATGACGCATTCTGGACTACGTTTGGGGAACTGTTCCGAACGTGGACAAGGGTGCCTTGATGCAGCGTCATCTGTTCGTTCCTGACACTCAAATTCGCAAGGGCGTGGATATCGCCCACCTCGACTGGCTCACCTACTTCGCCCTCGACAAGGGGCCGACGAAGGTGATCTTCGCAGGCGACTGGTGGGACCTCCCCTCGTTGAGTACGTTCAACCCCCGCGGCTCGCTATCGACTGAGGGGGCGCGTCTGCGTCACGACATCGAAGCACCACGACGCTGTATCGAGAGGGTGGTGGGCCGGTGGTACGAGGCGGGGTGGCTGCCGGAAATCCACTTCTGCATGGGGAACCACGAGAACCGTTTCCGGCGCGCTGTGGAGGCCGCCCCTCACCTCCTCGATGGGTATCCTGATCCGTTCCAGTGCTTGCGCGATTTGGACATCAAGGTACATCCGTTTCTGGAGATCGTGAAACTTGACGGCGTTGCCTATTCGCACTTCTTCCCCCACAACGCGCAGGGGAAGGTGATGCAGAACAAGAACGGCGCCCCGTCAGCTCGTGCTCAGTGCCAGCGCCTTCTCTCCTCGACGACGGCAGGGCACCAGCAAGGCCTGGACGTAGCTGTCATCCCCACCCCATCGGGGCTTACCCGTGGCCTCATCGCCGGCAGTTTTTATCTGCACGACGAAGAGTATATCGGACCCCTGAATCACTACTGGAGGGGGATGATCATGAAGAACAACGTGCGGAGGGGCGACTACACTCTGTGCGAGGTAGATATGGCTTACCTCGAACGCAAGTACGGTCGCCTCTCGCCTAGGGGTCGCCGAGCCGCATAGATGAGCGGGCGCCGCTTCATTACTCATTTCCTTTCAGGCGAACGACCCAACGACGAACGCCGCTGCTGACTTTTCCGTTGATGCTCGCGTACCCTGGGACCAGCCCCACAGTACCGAGGTAGTGTCCGACACCCCGCACCGTCATCGTTCCGCGGCGTGTCTCCAATACCTCTCGTAGTACGGCCTGCAGCTCGCGTCTAGTCTTAGTGTCGCCGGGCCCGCTATTTCCGATACTCTCTTGGCAAATCTCGTTCGCACTCGCCCCCCGCTCTAGCCAGCCCGAAGCCGCCAGGAACTCATGGAGGGCGCGGATAACCCGCATCCTTTCTTCCCTTTCGGCGTCAACACTGGCGATGGAGGCCTGCGCATGAGCTACGAGATCGCCGCAGCCCAGCCACGCGAGAGAGGCGGGAATGACGCGATTCCACGCGTCATAGGACTGCCACGGCGTGATATGCGCGGTTTCGCCTGAAGCAAGGTACCCGCGCACGATAGACAACGCCGCTCGCAGCATTGCCTCCCGATCCAGCACGAGGTCGCCGGAGTACGCCTCAGCGTCCACAGGCCGCTCTAGGCGCACCGGAATCACTCGACGGGAAAGATCGCTGCCGAGGGTGGCTCCGTTGGCGGTCAGCGCCACAATCGGGCGCCAGGGCCGAGTGACTGTTTCCTGCGTGTGGAAACGGCGGGCTGTGACCTGGCCCGAAAGCACGGCGGCCTCCAACTCCACGCTCTCGACCCTCCCCCGCAGATTATCCAGCAGCAGCACCTCGCGATCGGCCGAGGAAAAAAGAGTCTTGCTCCATTCTTCCCCGCCGCGAGTGATGGTGGTGGGGCCCGGCATCGCGCCTAGCGTGACCCACGAAGCGCGCTGTGCGAGGGTGGTCTTACCAGATCCGGCGGCGTTGGCGGTATAGAGCCACACCGGGACTGGAGCATTAGCGGGGAGCGCATATCTTGCCGCATGCGTCATGACATGCGCAATCCACGCCAACTGGTCCTCGTCGTCCTTCCACCAGGTGCTTTGTGTAGCGAGGACGAGGGTGGCTAGCCCCTCCATCGCGCCCTCCCGCGTCGCCGTCGTAGCAGGAAGAGAGGTACGTGCCCACACCTGACTCTCGTCATCGTACCCCACCGCCACGGAGACGCTGCCGTCCGGCCGTACAACGGGGGCGTGACTCACTCCGCGCAGATGCCGCAAAGTTGGCCATGAGCCGCGAGCTTGGAGAGCGGTCACTACTTCGCGTGGAGGCTTGGTCAGAGGTTTACCTCCGCGATGAAACACACACAAACGCCCAATCTCCTCCAGGAGACCGGCCTCGGTGAGGTCTTGCAGCTGCCCCTCGACTGCACGCACGAGTCGACCCCCGCCCGCGTCGAACAATGGAGCGTCAGAGGCGCGGAGTTGACGCAAGATGGCGTCGACGTTCTCGCCAATGTTAGTCGACGCCTCGATGACGACCAACCCCTCGCGTGTTCCGAGGGCCTTCTGCGCACTCTCGATACGTTGATCGGACAGCCCTGCGGCCGAGAGCCCCCGCCAGGTCATCAGCGGAAGGCCCTGAGCGTGCTTTGCGTAAGTGTCTCGGACCCCCGCATCGACGTTGCCGTCGGGCGCCTGCAACGGCCACCACAGAGCGCCGACCGCCCGCAGAGTGAGCATCGCCTCATCCATTGAAAAACCGGCGAGGGCGAGACAGCCTGCCGCAGCTAGGGCGGCGTTGTGGCGAGAGCCGTCCGGGATCCCGCGTCCGAGGAGGACAGCGAACGCCACCAAACGACAGGCCTTGCGTAGGTCGTTCTCTGCGATACCAGCGATTTCGGCGTTCGGATCGTCCCACTCGACGGGGGTCCCTGACTTCCAGTGCGTCGAGGGCGGGAACAGTGTGTACAGGGGGCCACCTCGCATTTCGAGGATCATGGCCCGTTTCTTGTCCTCGGCGTCCTTTAGCTCAGCGTCGACCCACTGCCCGCTTCGGGCGCCTGCACAGTTGTAGACCCAGTGCGTGGCTTCCTTCCCCGCGCGGCCGAACGTCGCAGTCGCAGGGAGCAGGAGGGGAGCGATGATCGCCGCTTCAGCGCAGTCCAGGTCCACATCGACGAGACCAGAAGGCCCGAGGACAACTCCGATGCCGTCTTCGGGCCCGAACTCCTCCAACTCGGAGGGGGTGGTCTGCCAACCTTTACGGTCGCAGTTTGGCGCGTGGGGCGGGACGTGAACTACATGCCAGTTACGTGCCTTAGCCTCGGGGACGGAAAGTGGAAGTGCTGGCATGGGGATCCGTAAGCAGCGTGGTAGCGGTCAAGCGCTCAGGGAGCCATCCCCTTTCGAGCGCGTAGGCGTACACCGTTTGTAGCGCGGTCCCGCGTTCTGCGCCAGCGAGGGTGAGGGTTAGGACGGCGCTGCTGTAACGCAGAGCGACTTGGTCAAGGGGAGTCATGCCCATCCGTCTTCATCCTCTTCCGGCCCGCACTCCTCTTCGTACGCAGCCTCAGCAGCCTCGCGAAGAACGCGCCGGAACTCGCTTAGATCGGGCACCCAGCCGCCCCCGTTCCAAGTTACTTGGATCTGGAGCATTTCGCCGTCGACCTCGACTCCAACAATCGTGCAGAACCTATCGCGGTGTGACATCAGAGATGCTTCGTTCTTGAGGGGCGCTGTAGAGCTTGTGCGAACGCTGCTTCCCAGCTCTCGCCTCGCCCCCTCTCGTCCCACGCCCACTCATCGCGGTACGAGCCTACGCAATAGGTCGGAGTGCGACCGAGGGCGTCGATTCGCACCTCGACCTGGACAAGCCCCCGACCCCAGAGTCGGCAGGCCTTGTCGTATGCCTCTTGATCTGTCACGTCGGATACTTCCCTGGGACGACCGAACACACCCCCGGCACACGGTCACGGAGGTCAGCGGCCTGCCGGCGCAAGGAAGCAACAGTGCGTCGAATCCGCCGCACTCGCCACGCAGCCTTGCCCCGCCTTTCCAGCTCGTCGGCCTTCGATTGGCGTGCGTTGGCGATACCCTCCAACTCGATCGCAGCAGCTTCGGGGTTAGCTGCGGCCCATTCGGACCACTGCCGGAAGGGTCTCCCGACCAAGCTCAGAATCGACATAATCTTCGAGATGGCGCCCATTTCGGATTTTCCTCAATGCCTCTTCGGCGATTAGCCTCACGGTCTCCCGCGAGAGGTGCAGGATCGCACCGATCTGATCGTAAGTGTGTTCCCCCTCGTCCGCAACTTCTAGCGCGCAGTTGACGACGGGGAGGTGGCCGCGCTTAGCCTCAGGCAGCAGAGAGTAGCGGCACTCCCTCTCTGCGCAAGTGTTGCGGTCGCGTGGGCAGTTAGGGAACATCCAACCGCCAAGCCTTCAACTGAAAGTCGAAAATCAGCCGCGTGAGACGATGCGAGACGCGGCTCTTCAACCAGCCCCAGTCGAACGCCGGTCCGGGGTCGAGCTTGCCTCCGACCCGCATCACCGTATACCGATTGGTGACGTCCTCGTGACCGCAGTAATAAGCGACCGAGTCAGGAAGTCCGTACAGCATTTCGTCTGCCAGAGCCTCCATCTGCTCGGTTGTGTACGGCTGCCAGTACTTCGCTCGCGAACCGGGATTACGATGCCTGCCTTGGTACCAGCCCTCCTTCTTCTCCAAAGAGTATCCGAGGTTCACCATTTCGATCCCGTAGGAGCGTCGGTTCACTGCCCCACTCGCATACTCCACCTGGTCAAACGGAATCGGAGTACCACGGAAACTCAACTGCCGCAGTTGCTCGGGCGAGGGGAGCCGCGAGCCGGAGGTTCGGGCTTTATTGTGGTCGCCAGCGTGCCAAGCTGCTCGCCCAACCGGGACAGGATGCTCCCGTTCGCCATCACGTCCTACGATGCAATGCGCACTATTTCCCGTCCTCTCCATGAACTCAGCCGTCGACAGTGCAGTCCCGGCCCCTGCCGTGAAATGTAGGATGCAGACGTCTGGGATCGTGCCTTGACGGGACGAGGAGTGTGGGGAGTCAGTCATGATCGTGCCTTCTGTAGTTGGGTGTCTCGGTAGAACTCTAGACCGGGAATTTCTTCCACACCTTCGCCGATTTCGCGCTGGATTAGGGCGTGGTTGACTGTCAGGTACTTGCGCGGGATGAGGGATTCGTCCACCACACGGTACTTCACCCGCGACGAACGCAAGGACATCCCCTTGGGGGCGGCGTCAGGGACCTCAAACTTCGCCAAGGCCTCGGTGTCGTGGGCGATCTTCTCCAGCTCTTCCTCGGCCTGCTTCAGCGCCTTCGCCGTAGCAGCTTCAAGGGAGGTCTTCAGCCAGGTGCACGCTTCCTGCAGCGGGGTAATTACCGGAGCGTACTGCTCGCGTGCATTCTTCCACGCCTTGTAAATGGGATCGGCAACTGCCGCCCGCATTCCTTCTGCATTGTCCAGGAGGGACCGCAGTTCGAGGAGGTAAGTCGCTGCGAAGTCACGCTGCTCTGCGGTATCCAACGGCAGCGTCTTGCACTCCGCGAGGATGGTGTTGTGCTCTTCGGTCAGCTTGGCGATTTCTTTGTCAGATCCCATGGAATCAACTTCCCGTTCTTGTCTGTTACGTGCTTGGCTTTCTTGCTCCATCGCATCATTGCGACTGGAGTCGATGTGGCTCGCACATCTGGGAACCATTTCTGATGAGCCTCGATGACGTGTCGCACGGTCTCACGTGCTACGAAGTCGCAATGCTCCAGGGGGGCGCTCCCGATCAACTCGTCATGCATGAGTACTAGCTGACGTCCGGGCAAATGTCCAGCAAGTTGTGCACGTGACACCCTCCAAAGCGCATCCTTCATGGCGTCGGCGCTGCGCCCCTGAAACAAGGAGTTCGCAAACTCTGAGAAGTACGCCCCACCTTGCAGACGATTCGACCCAGGATGCACAAGGAAGCCAAGGCCATCCTCGCCTAGCTGATCCGACACCCAGTCATGGTACTCCACGACTTCGGGGTAGGTGGCGCGATAGATCTCTCGTAGGATGCGTGCGTCCTCGACGCTAATGTTGACGTTGTAACTCTTCTTGGCAAAGAGGGAGAACTTCTCGGGGCCCATCCCTCCCATGAACCCGAGGACGGCGGTCTTACCGCGCTGCCTCGCGTCAAACCCTTCCTGGTCTCCAGATTCGTAACGAGCCTTACATTCCTCGTACGAGAGCCCGGTCTCCTGCGAAGCGATGCGGAGGTAGGGATCGAGGTCTGCGTTGATGGTGGCCCCCAGTTCGGAGTAGCCGAACAGCTCAATGCAGTTCTGAGCGAACGCGACGCACTCAGCCTTGTCGACGTCCACCGAGATCAGGCAATCCCCCTCATCAGGTACGATACACTCGCGAGGTCCTGGGGCCCGAGGCCACTGCTGGATTGGCGGGTCGGAAGCAGACGTTCGTCCCGTCTCGATACACTCGTCGTACCGACATCGCAGTCGACCGGTGCGCAGCTTGTAGATAAACCGGGACCTCGTGCTTTGGATCGAGGTGTAGTCGGAGTAGTCTTGTAGCAGCGGGTCGCCCGAATCCCGGCACGCCTCGCCGTCAAGCGAAAGACCTTTCCCCGTGTCCGTCTTCCGTGTCAGCCCCTTCAGCGCTGCGTAAGCCTGCGCCTTCTTGGTGTCGCGGGACCCGTCCGGACGAACTATGCCGTGCTTACGGAGTCGGTCACGAGCTGCCTGCCACGCTTCCTCCAGCGAGAGGTCGTAGGCGTCGACTGCGTCTTGATCAACGCGCAACCCCCAGCGGGTCATCATGTACAGAGCGAACTGGGCGCGCATCTGACGCCCTTCGTCCTCCAATGCGTCGCACCCTTCGATGATGCGACGCTGCTCCTGATCCTCCCATAGAAGATACGGATACTTCGCGTCCAGCATCGCGTATTCGATGGCGTCGGCTGGCCACTCGGCCAACGGAACTGCTTCCAGCTCTGCGTACCGCAGCCGCCAAGTGTCTGCACTCTTGTCCAGATCGACCTTGAGGCGACGAAGAACTAGATCTTTGAGGTTGTAGCCGCCCAGCAAGAAATGCTGCCCATGCGCGATATCCAGCAGCTTCTCACGCACTTCCACTCCGTGGAGGCGGTCGGCCTCGTACGCCTCAAGCACTTCATCCATGAGGTCGAAGTGCTCAGCGAACCCGGCCATCTCGTACGGAAGAAACTGCCCGACAAAATGCTCGCCGGAATCGAACAGCTCCTTCAACAACTCTCTTTCCGGCTTGATTACCAGCCCGCCAGGATCAGGAGTCCACAGGGACACACAAACAATCGGAGGGATCGGAGCCTCGTCGCTTACGAGGTGGGTTTCGGTATCGATGCCGATCATCGATATTCCCGTCCGTCTGTCCAACCGTTTTTCTTGCAAATGAGGCGCTTCAGCTCAGATAGATTTTCGTGCTTTCGATAGGCCAAGTTGCCGGCCCACGAATCGGAAAAGATCCTCCAATACAGAAGATCTTTGGTCGCCTCTTCCTCTAAATAGTACCCATCTTCATCACTCATCCAGCAGAACCCCGCAGGAAGGGTTACTTCTTCCTTGTCTTTTGGCGAGGGGGGTTCTTCTTTGTCTTCTGACGAGGGGGTTTCTTCCTTGCCGCGGAGGGCCGAGATCTCGTCTTCGAGGTAGTTTTTCGCTTTGATGAGGTCGTCGACCGTCGCTTGCCCCGGCTTCTTGCCCGCCCGCCAGAGGTACTTGAGGACGTTACCGAGCGAGTAAGGGAGGCCAAGCGCTCGGATGAGGGCTTTGCACTCAACGGTGTGTCCATCCACATCGACGAGGTAGTAGTTCGGGCGATCCAGATTGATGTCAGCCATTCTTCGATATCCTGAGTGATGAGGATGAAGGTGTCAAGTGCTATTCTCTTGGTACCAGTTACGCCCGCGATTTGCGCATCGTTACCGAACACTCCGCCCGCTTGAAGCCCGTCGCAAATGCACTTCAGCGGGGAGTCCGCGTCGCCTAGGGCCATGCCCTTCGCTGGTCCGCTGCGGTGCACGCGTGGCCACCCTGCATCGACGTGGACGTACACCTCTCCCTCCAACGTCTCCCACCCAGTCGTGAGGACAGCAAGGGAGTCACGAAACTCTCGATACGCGTCAGCCAGAATGTGTCGAAACTTGTACCGTCGGTTGATCGACGCGCCGTTGAGGGGCCAGTCGATGTGAATGACGTGTCGCATGGTCGGGAGGGGCGGAGTCGAACCGCCCATCTTCACCCCATTAGGGGGGTGCGTGTTAGCCGTTACACTACTCCCGGTGGGCGCGTTAGGAGTCGAACCTAATCTGCGGCAGGCACGGCGGGTTTACAATCCGCCTCGGGAACCGTCCCTCTGTCGCGCCCCTTGTTACTAGATCGTTGACCAGATGTGCTTGGTGAACTTCTTACCAGGCTTCGGATCACGAACGGTCAATCGCGCCTGCCGGCCAACGAACGGAGCTTCCTCCTGGTCCACGGCCAGGTCGACCATCTCCTCCTCGAAGTCCTCTTCAGCGATGCCTTCCATGTTGCAGATAAAGGCCTTCACGTCGCCGGGGCCGCCCATGTCGCGTCGGCTCAAGTCAACAACCCAGCTACGAGTGCGGGTATCCGCAGGACAGGCAGGGTTGTTCGACTCCAGAACCCGAGCTTCGACGATGAACTTCAGTCCCTTGATCCCATCATACTCCTTCACGGCGACAATCTCTACGAGATACTCTCCCGGAAGGAAAAAGAGGGCGCCCTTAGACGCTGCTGCCTTAGCTACAAATGCGTACTTACCCATGATGTTTGTCTCCTTTTTCTAGATTTCCCAGTCGCCGATTTGAAGCTTTTGCTTCTTTCCTTTGAACTGCTCTAGCCACTGGGCTTGTTGTTTCACGAAAGCGATCCGCTCTCGATGTGCAGCAGTAGGGGCGTAGAACGTCACTACTACTTCGTCTTTCCGCTGCCCCGGGCGATGCGTCCGTGCGATCAGCTGCTCTAACGTACTAGCACTCTTCGGGATGTCGAGCAAAAGATTCTCATGCCAAAGATGCTGCAGGTTTTTTCCCTCAATGTTGGCTTCAATCGACAGCCCCGCCGTGACTGGCTTCGTGACGTCGAGGATCGAGCGGCCGGTGTGTAGGTCTTTACCCCCTGCCCCGAAGTATGGGTTGAGGAGGGAGGCGCATGCGGGATGTGCACACCAGATCAAAGGGTAACGCAGCTTACTCTTTTCGATGACGGCAGGGATGATGGAACGATCAAGCCAAACCACTTCGGTCTCAGGAACGAACGACGGTTCGATCGCGAACCACTCTTTCCCTTCCTGCGTGGAATCGCCGTACGCCTGACGCACCATCTCTTCCGAGTCAAGATTGGGGAGGCGCTGCTCCAGCGTCCAACGGACGAACTGTCCCCACCGTCGCCGCTTCTCCATCCAGAGTGGGGGTCCAGGTTCTTTCCAGCGCAGCCAGAACCCGAGGGAGAGGGTGAACTTCAGTGAGGAGAGGGCGGCTGCTTCGAACTCTACCTCACCATCCGGGCGAACCCCGTCGTCTGCAGCTGCAAGATGACGCTTGATGTCCGCACCCAGATCGAACGACAGGACGCGGTACCGAATCGATGCCCCCACATCTGTACTACCTCCGACGACTACGCCAAGAGTGTTACGCAGGTAAACTCCGAACCCTCCGCCTTCGTCGAAAACTTTCAGTGCGCCCTTTGCTCTGCGGCTGCCGAACGGCACTTCGTGGTCGAGGGCTTGAGCCCATACTGCGCACTCTTCGCGAGTGCGGGGAAGGGGGGATGCGTCGGGGCCGAGCGTCCACTGCAGTAGGTGGTGGATGTCCAGCAGCGATCTCTCGATTAGGGTGCCGGACATGGCGATTACCACTGTCTCAGGGAACGCCTCAAGGTACTCCGCCAAACGCGTGCTGAGCGCCGAGAAAGGGTTGGCCGCGTGATGGGCTTCGTCCAATACAATCAAGCGCGGACGGAGCTTGAGAAGGTCTTGCTGGTGCTTCGGATGCGAAAGAAGTTGGTACGAGAGAATACTAGGCGGGCGGATCCTAATGCGGAACGTCTCTGCCCACCAATCGAATTCGACTTTTGTCTTTTTTACTAGCCCCCCTGGCACCATCAGCAAGGCCGGGTACAGATCTAGAATGAACGGACTGATCTGCGAGATTAGGGTCTTCCCCTCGCCCACTCCGATCATCCCCAACATTCCCCTCATTACGTCGATCGTATGAAAGGATTCCGCCTGCACCGGACGGAGTCCTCTCTCGGGGGAGGAAGGAGCGAAGATATGGTGCGAGAGTTCGGACGAAAGCGAGGGAGGAAAAGGCTCTGAAGAACTGCGACGCGGGAGACGCAAGATCCTCTCCAGCTCGGGAGTGTGAGGTACACCGCCGAGGAGGAGGGACTTCGCCAGAGACGACCGGCCTGGCTGCGGATTTAGCCGCAGCTTAGCCAGTTTTTCCTTCAGTGAGGAGGCCATTCAAAACAAGCGCAAGTCAGTCAGGGCACCTGCAAGATCACGAATATCACTGACCGTGAGGTCGGGTCGACTTGCTAGCTTAACGATCGTCTGTGCCATTACCAATCGAGCGGTTTGAAACTCGGCGTCGAGTAGGTCAATCACTGTTTCGCGTTCCGGTAGAGGAGGCGAATCCATTTCGGGCTCTGGGCCAACATCGTGCTCGATCCCAGGCAAGACCTGCTGCTCTGGCGGCTGCTCTCCCGACTTGGGCTTGTTCTTACTGCCAGGCGGGCGGCCACGCCGCTTCGGCGGATCGTCCTTAGCAGGATCTTCGGGACTATCCACACTAGGAGAAGAAGGAGTAGGAGGAACATCGGCGGGAGGCTTTTCATTTGCGGTGGTTTCAATTACCCCGTCGCCGTTCGCAGCAGCGCGGGCCTTGATCTTTTCCATGAGGGCTGATGCCATGACAATTTTTTCCTTGTGGGAGGGAGCGAATATCGCTCGTCGTTTTTCTTTTGTGGAGAGGTTACTGTGGCAGATCTCTCGGAACTCGCAACCCCCAAACTCGTCGCATGCATCAAGATGGCGGGGATGATCCTCCGGTTCTCGGCTTGCGTTCTCGACTTCGAGGGCGATTGGGTGTACTACATCTACGTAGCGGTCATGCGTGATGGATGCCTTCTCAACCCAGTCTACTGGATGGGCCTTTGGCCGCTTGAGGTAGGTAGGAAGATAGATCCAGCGAGAGAGGACGTCGCCTACCTGTGCGGGCGACACTTCTTTGTACATGAGAAGGTTTTCGACGTAAATGATTCGCTGAAAATCTTCAGCTAGCGAAGCGGGTGTGTGCGCGTATTCAAGATTACTCGTCGTCTTGTAGTCATACACTCCCCACGAGGGTTCGAGGTGGTGTACGTCGATTTTTACCCACCAAAACACCCCGTCGATCGTCTGCTTGATCTGTTTTTCGGCTTCGCATTGCCCTGGTGAAGGAGTCAGGGCAAGACCCACAGCAGCCAGACGACCGGACGGGGTGTTCAGTGGCGGAGATTTCCTCTCCTTGATCCACCTCTCCTTATGGTCATGCACCTCGATTCCCAACGCAGCAGACGGCGTGGTCTTCCGCATCTTGGGAAATTTTTTGCTGTACGCCCACTTGCGCGGGCACAGCTTATACTTCGAGATGGCAGACGGAGAGGTCATGCCTTACTTAGTTCTCACACAGGTTACCGGGACACTCGCAACAGTTCGACTGCGTCTTGTTATTTTCGTTAGTGGGGGTGCACAACAGGTCATACCCGGCAGGGCACTGATCACAGTTCGGCCCAGTGAACAGACCGCGGCGAAACCCTCCCTCGTGATCCGGCGGGTGATAACACCCACAGTACACTGAGTTCGGAGTAGTGCACGCAGTGAGTGCGATCGGATCGTTGAAGCAACCGTCTGCTGCGCAATGCGCGGCTACGAGCATGCACTGCTCATCGGTGCATCCGGCTGCGGCTTCGGGGTCTGCCTGCACCTCGCCGGGGCCGACGGGGGAAGTAGCAGCACTACTTGTCGTTTCATCCGTGCCAAGATCAAGGACCGGCAGCGGAATAGAAGTAGTGTCGTCATCCTTTTCTTGACATCCTGCCAAGAAGGTAAGTGAAGAAACAAAAAGGGTGGTCAGTAGAGAGAGTCGGGTCATTGAAGCAATCTCCTTCGAGAGAGGTAGTTGATGGTCTTCATAGCTTGATTTTTGATTCTTGTCAAGTCGCGTTGCGGCGGCGGATGAGGTCGATCAGGTGGTCGCCGTCGTCGCGGCGGCGCAGCACGCTACCAGCGTTCGCATTCGTTGCTCTGCACGAACTCATGCTTGGTCACACGCGCACGGCGCATAACCGCACGTCCCGCATTCGCCGCGTTCGTTCGCGGCTGCTATCGCTCTGTCCGCCGACTCGCGGGCCATCGTCTGCCGAACGGCTCGCTCGACCCATCTGGAGAACTCCAGATTGGCGACCTTTGCGGCTTCGCGCGCGTAGTCGCGCAACACCGGCTCGACCCATGCGGACAACACCACCCGCCCGTCCTTGTGGCTCACGGCAGCACCTCGATGTGCGACAGGTGAACACCGCCAGCTTTGCCGGAGACGAGCACGACCACGGAGCCGTCTCCGAGAGTCCACGCCTCTGATCGTGTCGTCGTGTCCTCAGGCGGAAAGCCTTCGGATGGCGGATAGATCGGCCAGTAGCGAACGGCGGTTCCAACCGGATACTCGGCATTCCACGACACGGCGGTGTGCGCTCCGCTGAGCTGGCGCCGACGAGCATTGCGCTTTCGGTCCATGCTTTTCCCGACGTACGGCATCACAGCACCGCCATTCTGCGGTCCATGCGACGCTGTATCTCAGCCACGGCAGCGTCGCGGGCCGCCTCGTACGAGGCGCGACCTCCTGCATATGCATGGCGGTGCGATCGCTGGTGTGCAGGTCGTTCGCGATGTAGCGCAGATGGCACCGGACGTCGAGCAGGCGCTGCATCGCAGGACCGTCGGGATCGGTGTTGGTCGCGTCAGCCATGGTCGTGTTCTCCATCGTCGGACTCGCTGATGCATCTGTCGTTGTGGTACAGCCGGGACCCTTTCCCATTCGTTGCTCTGCACGAACTCACTTCCCGACCGCCTCTCCGATGCGACACGCGAGGCACACTTCGCAGTCGGGCCCGCGCTCGTCCGCGTGGTGGTCGCACGGGCAATCGCACCCGTTTTCTTCGAGCAGCCTGCGAACCACACGGAGGCGCTCGTCCGCCTCCATCGAGTTGCGCTGGTAGCTCTCGACAAGATTCAGTACGTTGTATTGACCCTCTCCGGCGTCGTCGAACAGCTTGCGGAGGCGGTCGGCTTCGGCCACCTTCGCGGCCACATCAGGCGGGAGCGGGAGGCCGGCAATCAGCCGCATTTGACCAATCCCGCGCTCTAGCTCGTCAACTCGACGCAACAGCTCCTTGAGCAGTCTGGCTGCGCGGGGTGCGGGGATGCGTTTGTCGAACTCCCATTCAGAGGCCACCTGCCGAATTTCTTCGGTGCGCGACAGCGTCATCGGTCCCTCCTCAGCGGACACTGCACCGCCACACCAGCCGGCGAGAAAGATCGCAGTCGCGTCAGCCATCGGTGGTCTCCAGTGCGGCCGCGGCCGCGGTGACGAGGGTGGAGAGCAGCGCGAGGTCGGCGGCTGTGCACCTCGAGTTCGGGCAGACAGACCAATGCGGGTGGTCCTCCTGCGTGGACACTTCGATGCTGCCGCCGGCCCGCCACGTAGTCGACAGTCCCGTCGCGGCCGCGGTATGGCTCGCGTGCACTGTGCCGCGCCGGCCCGCACAGCCACGTAGTCGACAGTCCCGTCGCGCTCGGGAGCCACGACCCAAGCGACCTCGCCAGTGGCGTACTCACGCGCCGGCAGCGGCCCCGGCTCGACGCCACGGCGCGCGCAGTCGGCCAGGTACGCCGCGGCGTCGGAGGGTCGGGGACGGGTGGTGATGCGCATCGGCACTTGGCCGTCGAGGTCGGGCGGGCACGTCCGACGCCCCCACCAACCGTCGCGGCCGGCCACCCCACCGCCCCAGTCGAGGTTGCAAGCGAGCGCGAGCGCGGCGGCGACTCCGCCATGCCGGGGTCACGGTGCACCGCCAGTCGCGGCGAGGCATCGGAAAGCGCGCCGCACAGGCGGCGCATGGCAGATCGCGGTGGTACTGCACGCCGCCCGGCACGACATCGTCGAGCTGCGCGACCACGTGCATGGTCTGCGGCACGTTGTGGCGGTGGCACCGGGCGCAGTTCGTGGTGCAGCTGGGCGTCCAGCGGAGGTGGTCGCCGGCGCTGGGCTTGGCCGCGCCCTTGTCGGCGCTGGCCGAGGCGTCGCCGCTGCCGATCGAGGCGAGGTCGTGGGGCTCGGCCTCGGCGATGCGGGCGCGCATCGCGTCGTCGATCTTTTCCTCGGGCAGGATGCTGTAGGTCGTCTTCGGATCGCCGGCGTCGCCGTGGCGCTCGATCTCGAAGAGCCACTTGTCGAGGCCGTACTTGTCGCGGACCTTCAGCACGTCCTTGAACCACACCGTGCCGCCCTCGATGACCTTCATCTCGTCCTCGTCGGGGACGAAGAAGTTGAGCATCACGCGGAGGCTCGGGCGCTTGTCGGTGTGGACGGCGGGGTCGTAGGTCTCGTAGCGCTCGCCGGTCCAGACGACCTCGCGGGCGAAGGGCTCGCCGCAGAAGGCGCCCACGACCTTGTCTCCGTTGGCGGCGAGGCGGATGAAGATGCCGCCCTGGTTGGCGTGCTTGTCGGCGGCGGTGTGGGGGACGCGGTGGCCGTCGACGAGGACGAAGCCCTGGGCGTCGACGGTGTGCTCGATGGGGGTCGGCGGGTAGCCGCAGGGGCGGAGGGTGGGCTCGGGCATCGTCGTGGTCTCCTACCGCCGAAGCCCCGCGCGACCTTCGTCGGCGGGGCGGGGTTGCGGGCGCGGTGGTCACCACCCGCGGGCTCGGATGCGCCGGGCCGGGGTCACTTCATCACCCAGCCCTTCGTGTTCGACCAGATCGAGATCGCGAACTTGATCATAGCACGAGCCATCTCCCGATCGAACGGAGAAGCATCGTGATTGTCTGCGATTCTGTCAAGGTCACGCTTCCACTTTGAGTAAGGGTGATCTTGGCACCCCACGCGGAAGGTATGCTCGCTGGTCTCGCCCATGGTATAGGAGTTACCGCGTGCGAAGATCGGCGCGCGCTTCCACACGCCTCCATGCAACACAATATCTCCACACATCTTTACTGTCTGGATTACCGCATCTCCACGAATCATGATGGAATCACTGTGAGTCCCGAAGAGGGTGCTGTTGTTCACGTGGGCCTTCCCACTTACAATAATGTTTTGAAGATGCGAGGCAGTGATGTTTGCTTTCTCATCGAGAGTGACGTGAGAATCTAGGGTGGAAGAGCAGATTCGTGCATTTCCATAACAGCTAATGTAATCGCTTCCGATATAGGAATATCCAAACACCCAAACTTTTTCGCCGATATAGGCGCCATCCGCAACGTACGCGGTGTCCGCGACAATCCCACCTCCTCTTGGGTGATGGTGAGAGGGAACAGGACCATTGCCATCTTGAAAATCGTGAAGCATTTTTGTATCTCTCCTTCTGTCTTTCTTAGATCTTGTGGGCAAAGAAGTCAAGCAAAATTTTGCAGATTTCCTTGACTACCTTTTCGTTATGTAGCCATGTGACTAGGTTGATAATCATTTTTTCCGTGTATTGTCCAATTGCTGAGACGTGTCGGAGGCCTGACTCAGATCTTCCATCACTTGCTTCACTCGAAAGAAGATAGCGTATAGATAGTCGTGGCGCGGAAGCGCGAATCGAGCGAGGGTTGCTGCAATGATGGGAAGGGCTTGTTTCGGGGAGGTGAGGTTCTTCCACTCCTCTACTTCGTGAGGGAGTAGGAACGGTCCCAAGAAAGTAGGGATGATCTCTCGCGCTATCCGCATCGCGAAATTTTTGAGCCAATCCGCCTCGCCGTCTTCATCAAGGTACGGCAGAAGGGGGAGGAGGGTTTCGGTTCGAGATGCGTCTGACTCCCCCGTCGGCATGGCGCCCCAGTCAACCAGCTTCTACACCGTAGCCTGCATTGCAGCTTCGCAAAACCCCGTCAGGCGCGCAAGCAACGCGACTTCGGGGGTCGTGCAAATCCACGCCTCTTCGGGGAAAATTCCATCGGCCACGATGTTGCCTGAGTAAAGTCTTGTAAGCCTTGCCGTTGCACTGGTCATTACAAAATTTCCATCCTTTCCATCGCTTCGCGCAGTACGGCAGCGCACGTTTCATGATATTCCAGCAGCTTTTTTCCAGTGGTTGCCATCCTTCGCTTCAAACTCTCTCGTGCTTCCTGTTCTGTTTCACCGTATCCAGCGAGAAGATACTCTCGATCTTCCGTCCATAGCTCGGCGCTGTATGACACGGTGTTATCGAAGATGTCTTTGTACCCCTCAATTACAATTTTTCCCATGATTTTTTCCCCCTTGGTTATTTGCGGTTGATTTGCCTCTCAAGGCGAGGGATATCTTCGAGGTTGAATGCGTGCATGCGGCAGACCACGTCCAACGCGACTGCGTCCCACGTCACAGCACGGGCGACTTCCTTGTACCCCAGAATCTGGAGTAGGAGGATAAGGTACCCGGTCGCGCCGAAATTTTTGATTTGGCGTTCGTTCATTCGCATTTTTCCTTTGGCACGGCTAATGCCCCGTATACGGCCGGGGCCACGCCGGGCGGGCTTTCTGAAGGCTTCGCCAGTTGGGTCTAAGCCCGTCGTTACCTTACTCCCCAGTCAAGGGGGAGGCAAGAGAATATTTTTCCCGTCAATTTTTCTGCGTGGTGGATTACCGTTTCTGTTACGCGACCACGCGGAGGCTGGCCCGCTTCGCTCCCTGACCGTGCAGGGCGATTTGCACGTGAGCACGCGCACCCTTGTCCCGCACTCCGCCGCACGCCCCGCACTCTGCGCACGTGAGACGGTGCCCACCCTCGTCGCTGGCGGGGCATACCATATGGCCAGGGCGGCGAGGGAGGGGGCCGGGAGTGGTGACGAATGCGCGGAACCCGAACGCTGCAGCCTGCGCAACGTCGGTTTCAGTCTCGCACGACGCCATGCACAAATCCGCAATGGCGAACCCCTGCCGCCATGCGTGCGTGTATCCCGTCCAGCCCTTGGCCCCATGCACCGCCTGGCGAAGCACGGACGCCGGGACGGCGGCAGGGTCGCCGTACGCTCCAAGGCGGACCATGCGGCCTGCCGTTGCTGCGGCTACCTCGGAATCGCTCGGAGCATACTTGTACAGCCCGCGCTGGTACGCGGCCCACACACTACGGGGGGCCTGGAATACCGTGACGTAGCAAGTCCGCGTAGCGAAGGGGCCACGGTGGGGGCAGTCGCCGCAGATACTGGAATCCGAACCGTCGCGGACGGCATCCGTGGGGGAAGCGTCCTTGCGGAGAATCCACGTTTGGACCATGTCTCCCGTCTTACGGTTCCCACTCCCGAGCGTCATAATCATGACGATGGAGGTAACTCCGTCCAGTAGCGACGGGCCGTCATACAACACAAATCCCTTGATTTTTTCCATACTCACACCCCAAAAGGCCCGGCCCCTTGCGGGGTGCGGGCCGGGGTAAGCCAAAGTTAGCCTACTCTGACGTTCGGATTTTTTCCAGTGCCTCGGGCGACGGGGCATGAGTAACACGGGAGGTTACGGCGCCGATGCGGTGACCTGCCAAGGCACGGGCGACGGCGGCTGCGAACGCGGCGGCATCGCTCCCGTGGATGCTTGAGATTTCGGACAAGTCAAACCCGCCTTCGAGTAGTTCGAGGTTAGTGGTAGTGAAGGTCACAGTCCACTTGATTGGCGTAAGCATGATTACACTCCCTTTGTCCGCTTGAATCCGAGCTTTCGGGCCCATACGTAATCGTGGGGTGAGTTTGCGCCCATACGCTGGCCTTGGTTTGTTCGCGCGTGACACGTCAGATTCATCCAACACAGCATCGGGCAGTACGATGGAAGCTCTTCGCATGGCTTCGCGCGCGTCCGCCCTGCTCATGTATCGCCCGAACGCCAGTCCCGAGGCGATGGCCGTTACGGTCCAGCCCGGAACATCCCAGGCCCGATGCACGGCCATTCGCTTACACGGGGAAAAGATATCCACCGTGACGCCCTCATGGTAATAGCCGCCCGGTTCGCTGGACTTCACCTTGATTTGAATGATTTTTTCCATACTCACACCCCAAAAGGCCCGGCCCCTTGCGAGAGGGGTGCGGACCTGGGGTCGGTGCGGGGGATGGGTCAAACGTATCCCATCACTAGGCACCATGAGGGGGAGCCTTGAGGGTCCCATCCGTCCGGCTCGACACGGTGCCCGAGAACCGACTTGGCTACCCCTCCAATCGCCCACGTAATGACCGATTGGTCCGTGGGGCGGTGATACTTCCGAGGCTTGAGGATAAGGGACAAGGCGAGGGTGGGGCATACTAGCGCCGTGCCGTCGGGGGCGGTGAGGTGCGTCCGGTTCGGCTGGTCCCGGTTCGGCCATGACAACGTGACCTTGGTTCCGGCCGGGATTCGCTTTGCTCCATCCGACGGGGCGAGGTCGCGAGTGGTGACAGCGGTGGGAAGCTTGATTTTTTCGGTGCTCACACCTCGAAAGCCCCGTCCTCTCGCGAGGTACGGGGCGGGGTGGCGCGCCGGGGCAGCGCTACCGGTCGGCTGCGATCACAGCCTCGACCACGTCGTCTGCCGACAGCGTGCCGGCGTCGAGCGCCGCGCGGAGGGAGTCGTCGGCCCAGTGGTCGATCGCGCCCCAGACGTCCAGCTGCCCATCGTACTGACGCGGTAGCAGGGTGCAGTCGCCGACGTCCCGGCCGTCGACGTAGAGGGTGGCGTCGACGGCACCCGCGTTGCCGGGGACGGTCGAGCGGGGGCCGCGGGCGGTGATCTTGGCGGTGATGGTCGGGGCGGGGGGCGACAAGCTTCGAAGGTGGTCCAAAGCCGCAAGAAGCATCACGCGTGCCCAGTCGCGCTGTGATGCGGTAATATTGGGGTCCAAGGCGCGTGCGCATAGCCCCGTCATAACATGATCGCCAGCGGCGAGCGCGCACAGCCCCATCCGGCCGATATCTCCCACCTGATCTTCGGTTAAGCCTTCGGTGTGAGGGGGGACATGGAGAACATCGGGCATTGTATTTTTCCTTACAGTTTTGGGTGGGGAGTGGGGAGTGGGGAGGAGTGGGGGTCAGCTGGCGAAGGGAGCAGCGTAGGCGGTGCACAGGGCGAACGAAAGGATGATGATGGTGAACATGGTTCGTGTCTCGGCTTTCTTGTCTTGGTAGTGCGTTTCGGGGGTGGGAAGGTTCCAAGAAAAAGTGAAAAGGGCTTAGTTCGACTTGTGGTTGCGTGCGGCCATCGCGCCCCAGATAGACGCAAATCGCGCAAGCTTCTTAGCGCACCACGCGCACGTTTGGTCGTCGCAATCCAATGCACCGATGGAAGCCGCGTTGACACGCAACGGGCGCGAGTGCCCCCGGACTCCGGCGCGTGACCAGTCCTGTGCACCACTCAAGGGGTAGTAGGGATGCCCGATGGGGGCTAGGGACTTGGTATCACGCTTCACGTTCGGTAGCGGGTGGATGGCGTTCATTGCAACCTGGTAGTGCGGTTTGGAGGGGGAAAGGTTCCAAGAAAAAATAAAAAAGAAGGGGGAACCTTCCCGCCCCCAAACCGCACTACCAGGTTGCAATGACGAAAGACAAGCGTAAGAGAGTGCAGTTCCCGTACCGTAAGTGTGACGATGCCGCCATCCGCCTTGGGCGTGAAGCGGAAATCGCGCGGTACTATCGCGAGGTGAGGAACACAGCAGAGGAGATCAAGGCCGAGTGGATTAATGCTGGTAAGTGGATGTTTTACGTGCACGACGCGGCGGAACGGGCGACCATCTACACCGCCGAGCACTACCGCATCATCCATCTGTCGGAAAATGTAGGCGCGATCGACGAGCATACGGAACTGATTCCCCGATCAGTAAACGACGTGTTGCGCGATATCGCCTACTGGGCGTATTATACCGACGTCATGCAAGCGCTGGACCGACTGGGCGAAGCGCGCTAACCGCATGTAAACCTTGCGCTTTCCAGGATATTCGAAATAATATCCTGGAAAGTCAGAAATGATAGGGATATTCAGTTTTAATAATCCACTGGTGGCATTATCTCTAACGTCGTAAGATGATTAGGGTTAGTGGCAAGGTGGATTAGTTGCTGTTACTTTGTTGTTTCTGTAAAATTGAGGTTTACGTAAGTACGGTTACAGATTCTAGTGGGTGGTGAAGAGAGAGCGAAGGGGGGTGTCGATGTTGGCGCATAGGAAGTGACCCCACCAAAGCCACCATCGACACCGGTTTCGGGGATTATCTTGAGCATTATCCAATGCGCCCTCGAAACTGACAGTGACGTCAATGCACTTGGCACGGGCCCTGCATACAAGAAAAAGTGCACGGTCCGGGGAACCTTCTCCCCCTCGCGACGCACTACCAGGTTGCAATGGATACCGAAACACTTCTGAGCCTAGCTCGCGCCATGATCGCGTACGCAGCCCGTCTTGAGGCAACCGCCCCCGCCCTCGCAGCCTGCTACCGTGCGCGAGCACAGCAGCACCGGGACGCCGCTCGCGAGCGCCTATTGGCGGAAGCCGCCGAACGCGAGCGCGGCCGCTACGGCATCTAGCGTCCACTGTGCTGGCGTCCGTTGTTCGGCGAAGGGAAAGCCCGCGCCTCCCCCTCGGACGCCAGCACAACGTCACCAGGGAGCCAAGAAAAAAGTGCTCCGCATCGGGAACCTTTACC
>JADJEE010000004.1 GCA_016709225.1 Deltaproteobacteria bacterium
ACGATTCCCCAAAGTTGCGCGCTGGTACAGAATGCGATTCGGCGCCCACCGTGCATTTACGCACATCGCCGAACGATGGCCACCCCCAAGAAGCCCAAGCGGTCCCCCAAGGCCCGCCCCGGACCCTCGTCGCCGGTGCCTGCGGGCAAAGACCCGGCCTGGCGGAGTGACGGTTGGCAGCCCGACTTCGACGCGGCGAGCCTCGCTGATTACGTCGCCGACGTCGTCCTCTCGGCGACGCGCGACGCCATCGAAGCAGGCAAGCACCCGAGCGGCACCGAACAGCGCGATCTGAATCCGAAGGGCCAGCGCGGGCGCAAGGCCGCGGCCGGCAAGCGCCCACCGTTCCGCGGCTGGACTGGCCGAAAGATGGCCCTGCCGCGAAAGCTCCGCCGCTCGAAGATGAAGGTCAAGGGCCTGACTCGAGCGAGCGGCCCGGTGCGCCGAGGCTACGCCGCGCCCACGGTCGGGTCCGCGACCGAGGCCAGCGTCACGATCAAGCCGCACTCGAAGCACAAGCTGTTCATCGGCCGCGAAGCCAAGCTCGGCGTCGAGTACTTCAGCGACGAAGGCGACATCGCGACCCTGGTGAAGACCGCGGTCGACTTCTGGATCTCGCGCGCGGTCGAGGGCGACCCGCCCGCGCCCGATCCGAGCGAGCGCGAAGCCGGCGATTCGTAACACCACAAGCCTGCGGCGGATGCCGCGGAAAGTTGAGACCGGATGGCCTCGACTATGATGCGCAAGCGGCCCAACGCGAAGGCGTTGCGGCTCGACCTCGACGACGCCCTCGGGGCGCTGTACGAGCTGGTGAATGATGGGACGGCGCAAGCCTCCCTCGACAATGCGACCGCGATGCTGCGGGTCTGGTCCCTGCGATTCCAAATCGCGAACCTGGCCCTCGACAACGCGGCGGACGACCACGAGACCCACGTCGCACGCCGTGCGATGAAAGAGGCGAGCGCCGAGCTCGGCGAGTGGGAGAAGCGCAAGTCGGTGGCCCAGACCGATCTGGTCAACGACCTGCTGATCCGCGACCGCGAACACAACGAGGAGCAGGAGGCGATCGCCGCGGCTGCCACGCAGCTGCAGTGAGGTCGCCCGATGCCGAGCTTCGACCAATGGAAGAAGGCCGCGCGCGCCGAGGCTGCGCGGCTGAGCCTCGAGACTAAGCGGCTCATCTGGATTCACCGGCCGATCTGGATTCACGATCGGACGCCCGACGACGAGCCGGGGACCTGCGAGTGCTGCAACTCGACCTCCGCGCGCTGCGTGGAGAAGATCGAGCACATCGACGTGCTCATCGATCGCCAGACCGGCGAGCGATGGGTCCGCGCGCAGCTCGTGGACAAGGCCGGCTTTGACGCGCTCGCGGCCAAGGCCCAGCGCATCGAGTGTCCGATTCGATGCTCGCGCAAGCAGCTGCGCGTCATCCTCGACCGAAAGCACCGCACCATCGGCGTGTTCGGTGGCGAGCGCGGTGGCAAGTCCACGATCGAGGCCGAATGGTTCTTCGATCGAATCCTCGAGCGCGGGGGCAAGGGCGCGAAGTTCTGGTGGGTCACGAAGACCCGCAAGAAGGCCCTCGCCGTCGGCCTCGGCAAGCTCGTCAAGGGCGAGCGGACGAACCGGTGGAACCGGCCGATCATCCCGCCCGAGCTCGTCGTCAGCTACCCGCGCGGCGTGCAGCACGACGTCCCGCTGGCGCTCGTCGACGGGACCGAGGTCTGGTTCCACCACGCGTCCAACCCCGACGCGGACAATCTCAAGGGCGAGCCCCCCGTCGCGATCGTGATGGACGAGGGCTGCACCGTCGACCACCAGGCGAACTGGACGCAATGCATCCTCCGCGTCACCGACGCGAACGGCCAGGTGCTCACCGCGACGACGCCGATCCTCGGCCACTACCTGCAGAAGGAAGTCCGCGAGGCCGGCACCAGCTACGACGATCTCGACCAGCTCGAGCCCGAAGCCGCGGCCGCGGTGAAGATCGTCTGGACCAGCCTTTCGCAGTACGACAACCCCTGGCTCTCGCTCGAGTCGATCGAGGAGGGGATCCAGGCGCTGAACGGCGACGAGCTCAAGATCCGCGCCCACGCTTATGGTGAGTGGATCGCGATCGGCCGCCAGCTGTGGCGCCACTTCGACGACGAGACGCACCTGCGCGAGGGCCCCTGGCACGACGTCAGCGGCTGGGGTCTGGTCAACATCACGAAGACCGCCGCCGGCCGATTCTTCCGCCGCACCTCAAGCGACCTGGTGCGCATCGGCGGGCAGGACTTCAACATCGATCCCAACAACCTCGTCATCGCCCAGATCGCGGTGCCGCGAGGGATGGACCAGGCGAATCGCAACAACTGGATCGTCTTCGTCCTCGACCACATCAGCAAGGGCCCGGCCACGATCCGCGAGTTCGCGACGTACCTGGCCAAGGACGCGCAGCGGATCCTGAAGCTGCCGCCCGACTACCTGCAGCGACTCGCCATCGCGTGTGACCCAAGCGGCGCGCACGCGAGCCCGCACGCGTCCCACGGCCTGCACGGTGCGTCGACGCTTGCCCGCGAGATGCAGCGGTGGGGCTTCGATTGCCGACCCTGCAACGTCAGCGAGAAGGGCCTCCCGGTCCTCCCCTCACAGATCGATTCCATCACGCTGCTCCACAAGCTGATGGCCGATCGAATCACCGCGCCCGACGGCACGGTGTGGCCTCGGCTCGTCGTGCACGGCTCGCGCTGCCCGGAGCTGGTGCACTCATTGAAGACGCAGCTCGCCTCGGCGCGCGGCGCCATCGAGAAGAAGTCCGGCACGTTGTCGGACGTGATCTCCGGTCCCACTGACGCGCTCCGGTACCTGGTCTGGGCAGTGCCGGGACAAGGCCCAGAGTTCACAAACCGCCGCAGCTCAAACTCGGTCACGCATTGATGGCAACCTCCGATCAGATTCAGGCGGGCATGTTCCCGCCGGAATACGCGCGCGCGTTGCTCGATCGCTGCGTCTTCGTGATGCGCAGCGACACGCGCAAGCGCCGGGCGTGGGACCGCTGGCTGATCTACACCGAGCAGCACACGTCCCTGATCCTCGACCGGATCACGTCGACGCAGAACGACGACGGTGTCCGCAACGAGATCGCGAAGTTCGTCGATCTGACGGTGAACCCCGGCCTCGACGTCACCCGGCAGACGTCGGTGTGCTGGCGACAGGGAGCGCGCCGGTCGATCGAGGGCGTCGACGACGACGCGCAGAAGGCTTTCCACGAACTCGTGCTCGAGTCGCGGATCGACGTCGTGGCGCCGAGCTGGAATCGCATCGGCGCCCTCGTCGGCGCGCTCCTGGTCGTGCCCGCGGTCCGCAAGCAACGGCTCGCCTGGGACACGCTGCTGCCGACCTTCACCGAGGTCGAGCCCGACCCGGACGACTACTACGGCACCCCACTGGCCGCGGCCTGGACCCTGCGCTCCGAGTGTGAGCAGCCCGAGGACGCGGTCGCGGTCTACCTCGACGACCAGGCGTGGCGCACGTACCGGCTCGCCGACGCGCCGGTGCCGGCCGGGCTGTACGGCGCGGCCAAGCCCCAGGAGTTCATCGAGGCGCTGCCGCCCGTCGAGCACGGCCTCGGCTACTTCCCCGGCGTCCCGCTGCGCTTCGCGGAGGTCTTCGACGGCGACTGGTACGGATCGCCGTACCTGAATCAGCGGCTCGTCGACGCGACCGTCTCGATCGGCGTGCTGAATGCCGCGCTCGGCTTCACGCGCAAGGCGCAGAACAAGCGCCTGCTGACGCTGATCGGTGACCTCGGTGGCTTCCCCGACGGGCAGTCACTGGACCCCGAGGTCCCGTTCGTCGCAGACGTTCCCGCGGGCGCTGGCGTGCCGCCGACGATCCAGGCGATCGACTTCGACACGAACCCCGACAACTTCATCAAGCACGCGAGCTGGATCTACCGAAACATCGCGAGCGCGTACGGCGGCCAGGTCGAGTCGGATGACACCGGCGCAGGTACGCGGTTGGTGTTCTCGCCCGAGACGTTGACCGAGATCCGCAACGAGCAGATTCCCCACGCCCGCGAGTTCGAGCGGATGCTGTGGGCGACCGCGGTGGACATGTGCCGCGCGATGAACCACCCGCTCGCCGATCGCCTGCCGACGCGCGACGAGGTGCTCGCCGGATTCCGAATCGACTTCGGCAAGCTGTCGCGCAAGTTCTCCGACCCGAGCGCCGAGCAAGCATGGGTCGATTGGCTGCTGTCGAAGGGCGCGACCGATCAGCTCGAGATCCTGCGCGCGCAGGGGAACACGACCCTCGACGATGAGCAGCTGCAGGAGCTGATCGAGAAGCGCCTCGAGGTGCAGGCCTGGTTCAACGACGTGGTCACCACGCGGAACCTGTCGATGACGCCCGGCGGTGTCGCGACCGCGGCCCAGGCATTCGGCGCGACCGGGACCGCAGTGCGAGACGGGACCCCGGTCACCGTTGCAGCGCGGGTCCCCGTCGAGGGCGCGGCCCCGGATGCGTCCAACGTCGATGCGTCGCAGCCCGATGGCGCCGACCCGGCGATGCACGACGCACCGCCGGCCGATGCTCCGCCGTCGAGTGATGCACCGCCGGCCGATGTGCAGGCGAGCGCGCTGAACGGTGCGCAGATCACCAGCTTCATGCAACTCGCGGCCGCGTTCGCGGGCGGGACGCTGCCCCTCGAGCTCGGCGAACGGTTCCTCCCGATCGCGTTCCCGGGATCGGTCAAGGACGAGGCGGCCGCGCGCCGCCTCCTCGAACCGCTGCGCGGATTCAAGGTGCCGTCGCAGCCCAACCCGAACGCTGGTGCGGATGCGCCGGCAGCCAAGGCGGATGCCAACAATGTCGGAAGCGATCGAAACCCCGGAGCACGAAACCCTGGAGATCGAAACCCCCAAGGTGGATGATCGCAAGGCGGCGTATGCCGAACGCGACGCCGCGAAGAAGCGGGCCCGCGAAGCCGAGCGCCGCGCTGAGGAGCTCGCCGCCAAGCTGGCCGAGCACGAGGCGATCAAGGCCGCCGAGGCCGAGGAGCTGGCCCGCAAGAAGAACGATTTCGCCGCCATCGAAGCGAAGCTGAAGGCGGCCCTCGAGAAGGAAAAGGCGGAGAAGGCGGAAGCCCTTTCCGCGATCGCGGCGCGAGACCGCCGCGAGCGTGAGGCCGCACTGGTGGATGCCGTCGCGGCGAAGCTCGGGTTCTCGAATCGGACCGTGCTCAAGGGCGTGCTCAAGGAGCTTGCCGAGCAGGGTGTCGACACGGCCCCCGAGTCACTCGACAGCGCGGCGGATGTCGCGAAGCAGGTACGCGAGGCACTGGGCGATCTGATCCCCGCAAAGAGCGGAGGCAGCCCCGGCACGCCAGGCGTGAATCACTCCACCAAGAAGCCGGGCGAAGCGCCTGGTGCGGATCCCCGAGTCGAGCGCGTTCGCGAGGTCGCGAAGCGCATGTCGTCGCGGTGATCAAGACCGAAACGAGAACCTGACCAATGGCCGCACTCTCCACTGCAATCACCGCCACCGACATCGAGGAGCTCATCGAGACGGAGCTCATCGACGCGTTCGTCGCTGGCTTCGAGTACCCCGTCGGCGTCGGCCTGTCCGTCGCGCAGCGCAAGCCCGGCAAGGGCAACATCCCCGTCCGGTTCCCGCGCTGGAACGAGCTCGATCTCTCGGGCATCGGCACCAGCCACACCGAGACGAACAACGCGGTCGACGTCGAGATGGACACGACCGAGTCGTCGATCACCCCGGCGATGCAGATCTTCCGCATGCCCTTCTCCGACGAGTCGGGTGTCGCGAGCGACGGCAAGGTCCCCGCGCAGGCGATCGCCGAGGCGCTCAAGGCCCTGGCGAACCACATGGACATCAACATCCTCGCGGCCTCGACCTCGGCGACCCTGCAGACCGGCGCCGTCACCACGTCGCTGACCCTTCAGGGCCTGCGCTCGGCGCTGACCTACGCGGCGGCGCAGAACCTCCCGACCAGCATGCTGGACATCGCGCTGAGCAACAGCGCGGCCGGCTCGCTGTGGGAGTCGATGGGCAGCACCGGTGCCACCTACGCGCTGTCGGCCGACGATCTGCAGCGCTTCGGCGTGCAGTCCGGGTTCCAGGGCAAGCTGCTCGGGCAGAACGTCTGGCAGTCGAACAACATCGCGACGGACTCGACCGGCTACAGCTGCTTCATGGTGCCCAGCGGGATGAGCTCGCTCGGCGTCGTGGTGCAGGAGATGCCGAACCTCCGGCCGACCCGCGGTGACGATGCCGAGTCGCGAGCGACCTCGTACGTGGTCGTGCGCGCGTGGTGGGGCGCGTCGATCATCAACCCGCGCCAGTTCATCGAGCTGCTCACCGCGTAGCTCTCCGAGTCGCTCGCGCCTCTCTGCGCGGCCGCTTCGCCCCGGCGATACGGGGCACCCTATCCACCACCCCGAATGGCCACCGCGTGCATCAGGACGATGCGCGCGGCCCTCACGTGCTCGAAAGGCACCACCACCATGCAGATTCTCCCCGATGTCCCCGCGCACCAGTTCGACCCGAGCCAGCCGCTGCTGACCACGTTCGTGGTCCTCGGTCCCGGCCACGCCGATTCGCGAGCAGGCTTCCACGCCGGCCGCATCAAGGCGGTGCGATTCGGTCCGAATGTCGCGTCCCCTCTCCTGCTCGTCGAGCCGATCACCCGCGGCGGGCGAATGACGGGTGTGCAGGGCGTGAGCCTCACGGCCAAGGAGGTCGCGAAGGGCACGATGTTCCTGCGGGACATGTACGCCGCCGAGGGTCGCCTCGCCGATTACGATCGGTACGTGGCCCGCGAGCGCGCCATCCATTCCGGGATGCGCGTCGAGCCGCTCGCCGAGGACGACCCGCGCCTGCCCGCGAAGCTGCGCGAGTGGGTCCGTGCCCGCGGCGTGAAGGACACCTTCGTGTGGGACGCTGACGATCCCGCACCGTCCGCCCCCGAGGCGGCAGAGAAGCCGGTTCGCCGGCGCGCGGCGAGCGATTCGCCCGCGGGAGGTGCATAGCTCGTGGCCGACGAGCTCAACTGGCGACGGGCCTATCAGGAGGCCATCGCCCGCGAGCGGGAGCAGCTGCAGACGTGGCGATCCGATCCGTACTGTCCGCCGTTCCAGCGGCGGCAGTACCTGCCCGGCCTGCAGCGCTCGCGCTCGATCTTCGATCTGACCGACGCCGAGATCGAGAGCATCGCCCGATACGCGGCCGAGGTCGCGGTCAACGAGGCGATCCACAAGCACGGCCACGAGCGCCTGCTCGAGGACTGACCCATGCAGCACCGCGTGATCTACAACGAGGGGGCCCAGACGCTCCGCCACGTCCCTGTGGATCGACGCGGTCACGTCGTCGCGGTCGGCTCGGCCACGTACACGCTGGTCGACCTGCGCGAGACCACCACGTCGGGCGACCGCGTGCTCGCGTCCGGGTCCGCGACCGTGGGCGCGGTCAGCACCCTGCTCACCACCGCGGCTGGCGCGGGCGTGGCCGACCCAACCCTGGTCGCGGTCACCTCCGCGACCGGCATCACCGCCGGGCACACCTACGCGATCCAGGCCATCGACGGGCGCACCGAGTCCTTCGTGGTCGAGCGCGTGTCCGGGCTGAACGTCTACCTTGCCCACGAGCTCGTCGGCGACTACACGACCGCGGACAGCGTCGTCAGCGTCGAAATCACGGCCAGCTTCCCGTCGACGCCAGCCGCGGACGAGACGTCGCTGTGGGACGGCGGCGGGCCGTACCAGATCACGTGGGAGTACACGATCGGGGACCAGCTCTACCTCGTCCCCGAGATCATCTGGCTGACGCGCTACAGCGTGCAGCCCTTCGTCACGCCGCACGACGTGCTGCTCGCCTACCCCACCCTCGGGTCGCGCGCGCGGCTGCGGGCGACGATCGACGACGCGATCGCGGCGGCGACCCAGGACTACGTCGCCGAATGCGAGTCCGCGTCCAAGGACCCGACGCTGTTCCGCGCGACCGCGCTGTCGAAGGTCGCGGTCCGCGAGCGCGCGATCGCCTACGTGCTCGACTGGTGTGGCGAAGCAGAGCCGGCGCAGAAGCACGAGGACGCGTGGCGGCGGTACATGAACCAGATCCTCGTCGGCGTGCCGAAGACCGGCTCGGTCACGGTCTCGCGCAACGACGATACCGCGGCCGCCGGCACCACGCGCCGCCAGCAGCAGCGATTCATCCGCCGCTCGTAGGCCCATGCAGACCACGACCCCACGTCTGATCCGCGCCGACTTTTCGACGCAGATCATGGCCATCGAGCCGTTGCATCCCGACCACCAGACGTCGCGCTTTCGGCCCGTGCGATCGGTGTCGAATGTCCGCGGCCCCGAGCTGCGGAACTTCCACCTCGAGATCCCCGAGCCTGCGCAGCCCGTCGAGGGCGGCATCTACGGCAGCGGCGTGGAGTTCCTCTTCACGCTGCACGTCTGGGTCTGCTACGGCCACCTGTCGGAGGAGGATGACGATTCGATCATCACGACCGACGGCGCTCAGATCTGGGATTCACTGCAGTCGCGCTACGACCCCGCGCTGCCCGGATTGATCAGTGTCGAACCGACGGGGTGGATCGCTGGAGACGACGACAGCGACGGCCACCGATGGGGCGCGCACACTTTCGAGGTTCGATACCTCCAGGACGTTTGATCGATGACCACCTCGACGAAGCCCTCACTCCTCGCATTCTTCCAGGAATCCACCCAGGGCACGGGTCCAGCCAACGGCGCGGCGTGGGTGTCGAGCGGCGTCCGCATCCGTCACGTCGGTGACTCGGTCGACGTCTCGGGCATCGAGCAGGCCGTGGTCGAGGACGAGCGCTCCCAGGAGGGCATCTTCGACGTCGAATACTCGGTCAAGGGCCTGCGGAATACGTCCTTCCCGATGTCGCTGTACATGACCGGCAGCGGCGCGACCACGGCGCAGGACGACACGATCGCCGAGACCCCGCTGATGACCGTGCTCGAGCACGCGCTCGGTGGCATGCACCTGAGCAACTCGACGGTGCTGGCCGGCGGCGGGCACACGACCACCGTGATCAACGTCGACGATGCGACGAACATCGTCGAGGGCTGTCTGATTCAGGTCCAGGACGCGACCGACGGCACGATCGCGGTGCGACGCGTCCTCGATGTGTCGACCCTCGCGGTCACCCTCGACGAGGCGCTCCCGTTCACCCCGGCCGACGCCGACGTGGTGCCCGCGATGGCGACCTTCTACGTCGACGAGACCGTCCTCGTGGACTCGTCCGCGGGCCCGACCACGCTGTCGTGGCTGATCCAGAAGGGCCTCGCTGCGGCGCTCGAGAACTTCGAGCTCAACGGCTGCAAGTCGGAACTGAAGTCGATCGCGCTGACGCGTGGTGGTCTGCCGACGCTCTCGTTCGACACGATGGTCGCGAGCTTCGATCCGCCCGGCACCGCGCCGTCGCCCACGTGGAGCTCCGACCCGATCGGCAATGCGCCGGTCAGCATCGGCCCCGACACGGTGATCACGTACCAGACGCAGGGCACGACCACGATCAACCCGATCCACGTGTCCGAGTTCTCGGTCGAGGTCGGCGTCCCGGTCGTGTCGGTCGACACGAACACCGAGGTCGAGGACGGCATGGAGGGCCGGCAGGGATACAGCACGCAGCCGGCCGACACCATGATCACGCTGAACGTGGTCCCCTTCGGCAGCTCGGCGTGGACGCAGTTCGCCGCGGACACGTTCCGCCGCCTGCGATTCTACAAGCGCGCGGCGCCCGGCCAGGTCTTCGCGGTGCACTTCTCGCGCTGCGAGATCAAGCCCCCGAAGCGCGGCGCCGCGGGCCCGGTGTCGAGCACCCAGATCATGCTGCGCGCCCACAAGGACGCGGCGAACTCCGGGGCGGCGAACGCCCAGATGTGGCGCTCCAAGATCCTGCTCGGGATCGGCTGATGCCCGACTACTACGACCCGCCCGACGACTACGTCGGGCCGCGCGTCACGGTCTCGCTGACGCGCAAGCCTCGGCCGTGCCGACGCTGTGACGCGTCGGGCGTGGTCTCCGATCGTGACGGGCGCGGCGTGTATTGCCCGGAGTGCAACGGCACGACCGTGGCCAATCCACCGCGCGAGCGCATGCGCATGAACTGGGGGAGGACGAAATGAGCAGCCAGCCGAAGTGCCCGCATTGTGGGCAGACCATCGAGCCGCCCCCGGGGATCCCAGATCCGCCGTACGACGATTCGCAGGATCACGTGAAATGCGACGACTGCCGCGGCAGCGGGCGCGATCCGGTGAACCCCGCCGACCGCTGCCCCATCTGCGAAGGGAGTGGATGGCTATGACGCGCGCGCAAGCCATCGCCGAGGCTCGGCGCTTTGCCGAGGACACGATCCACCGCGTCGTCGACGGCGTCGTCGGCATCGTCGACAAGGCCATCGAGGTGCGCCGGCTCGAGCCCATGCGGTTCGCGCTGTACCACTACAAGATGAAGCTCTGGCGCCTGGCGCAGGGCAAGAAAGTCGCGCGGGCTGGCATCGCAAATGGGAGCAACGCTACCGCGCGAAGGCGTGGGCGCTGGACCAGACGATGGCCGAGAAGTGCTTCTCCTGCATGGACACGGTGTAGCCGATGCCCGTCACCGCCATCGATCTCGACGACGGGCTCGCGTCCCTTCTCGCGGGCGATCTGTCTGCGCTGAATATCGACGTCGTCGCACCGACGACGCCGTCGCCTGTCAACTTCGGCGAGGCCGCACGCGCTGCTCTGCAGGCCCTGATCACGCGCGCGAGCGGGATCATCTACGACGTGGACTTCTCCACGCTCGCGAACAACACGCTCGCGAACGGCACGGAGACGATCGATAGCCTGAGCTGGACCGCGGCGAACATGGGCAGTCTCGGCACCGCCGCAGTGCAGGCCGGCACCGGGATCCGCGGCTCGGCGGGGACCAGCCTCGGTGCCGCGACGACGTTCACCAGTGCGTCGCAGGTGGCCCCGCACATCTATCTCCCGCTCTCGTCGATTCCGAACTACGACCCGCGGCGCAGGCTGATCGTCGAGGCGTACGTCCCGACGCGCACGCTCGAGTCCAACGGCGAAGGCGTGTTCATCGGGCTGTTCGGCCCCGCGTCGAGTCCGAACTCGTCGAGCGCCGCGCGCGTGCGCTGGGTCGGCAAGTTCAACAACAGCGGCACCGAGGTGCTGCGCACGACTACGACCACGACCGCGCAGAACTCGACGGACGCACGCACGACGCACGACGTGATCGGCTTCGAGCTGAACGCGGCCGGCATCGGCAGCGCTTGGTCCGGCGTGTACGCCAGCGGCTTCCCGCGCGCGGTGTCGGTCGGCATGCCGTTCGTGTCGCTCGCCGGCGTGGTCGATCCGTTCAACAGCGACGGCGTGCGCTTGGTGCTCGGCTGGGCCGTGGCCAACGACGCGTCGCCGACCACGACCGCGGTCTTTCAGCGCCTGCGCATTCGCCAGGCCTGACCCTCGCCCTTATCGCTTGGATTGTCTCTCGCCCGCGCCGGCCGGGTCCCTTTCGCCGGCACTTCTCCCCCGAGGACCCAATGCTCAAGCGACCCCCGCAGCACCGCGTCGACGCGCCTATCGTATTCGTGCACCCCGAGGATGAGGCGTGGGACCTCGAGCGCGTGCACGCCGAGCAGCTGGCGATGTCCGCCCGCGACGAAGACCCGCGCATGCACCCGGTCGCGCGCTATCAGGGTGGCTGGACGCGGTACGACCTCGACGCCGCGGGCACGGTCGACGGCCGCGTCGCGACGGCGCGCGAGTACCTCGACGAATCGAAGCAGCCCACGATGTGGAAGCTGCGGCGATTGTCGTGGGATCAGTGGTACGAGGTGCTGCCGTTGTGGGAGCGCGCCGTCCGTGACGGCGAGCGCCCGGTCAAGGCGTACTTGCGGGCCTGCGTGATCGGGATCGAGAAGGTCGAGAGCGGCCCGACCCTCGACCTCGCCGCGGGCCGCCTGACCACCGACGACATGGCGCGCCTGCACGCGATCCACCCCGAGCTCCCGCTCGTGATCGGCGAGGCGGTCTACACCGCCAACATGCCGCTGACGGAGTCCGAGGGAAAGCGCTGAGGCTGCGCGCCTGGTCGATGGCCGTCAGCGGTGGCGAGACCGCGACCTTGGCCGAGACCTATCCGTGTCGCAGCTGGTGCGGCCTGGGTACGACGCAGCCACAGAATGACCAGCGTCGCGACTTCCGGTGCGCGCTGCCCGGGTTCGACGAATCGCGGTGGCGCAATGTGCCGACCCCGCGAATGTACATGGGCCGTCTGCCGATCTACGACCCCGGGCCCGAAGACGACGTGCGTCCCGATGAATCGCCGGAGACGCCGCGCGAGAGTCACGACGACGGGTGCCCGGGCGCCTGGTACCGCTGTGCATTCGTCGCGTCGCTGGCGAAGTACGAGCGGCTGCTACTCGAGCACGGGTTTGCGTCGAACCTGCTCGCCGACCGCACGCACGACCGCCTCGTGATCGAGGCGATGCAATACATCGAGTCCGAACGCGTGCGCGCCCAGGCGCACTGGCACGAGATCCGCAGCAAGGCCGCAGCACAATGACGTCGCCCAAGATTCAGATCACGGTCGAGGCCAAGACCGCGTCCGCGGTCAAGGCCATGGGCGACCTCGCCGGTGCCACGGGCAAGGCCAAGACCAAGGCCGACGAGCTCACCGCTGCGCAGAAGAAGCAAGCGCAGGAGATGGAGCAGAACCGGGCGCGCGTGGACAATGCGCGCGATCGGATCTCGGCATTCGGCCAGGCGATGGACAAGGCGATGTCGCAGGCCAAGTCCATGACGTCGTCGGTCGGCGGTTTCGGCTCTGCGATCTCGGCGCTCAAGGGCCCGGTGCTCGCGGGCGTCGGCGTGATCGCTGGTCTCGCCGTCGCGGCGGACTCGGTGAGCCGCGAATCGCTGAAGGTGCAGGCGGTCTTCCGTAACCTGCCATTCGCGCTCGGGCCAGCGCGTCAGGCCACGGCCGGCCTGGTCGATGACCTGACGCTCGCGACCAAGGCCAATCAGGCATCGTCGCTGGGCGTCGCGCAGAATGCCGAGGAGTTCGCGAAGCTGTCGCGCGCCGCTCAGGCGCTCGGGCAGAAGCTCGGCACCTCGACCGAGGACGCGTTCGAGTCGCTCGTCGCGGCCGTCGGCCGCGGTTCGTCGGCAATGCTCGACAACCTCGGCATTGTCGTAAAGCAGGAGCAGGCGCAGGAGCAGTACGCGCAGAAGCTCGGCAAGGCCACGTCGGAGCTGACGAAGTCCGAGCAGGCCGAGGCGTTCCGCAAGGTCGCGCTCGAGAAGATCTTCGCGGCCGCGGACCAGGTCACGGTCGTGACCGACGGCGCTGCAGCTGCGACGCAGCGGTATCGCGTCGAGCTCGAGAACCTCAAGACGTCGGCGCTCGGCGGCTCCGAGCGCGTGATCTCGCTGGCCGAGGGCATGGCCCAGCTGTCGCGCACGGAGATCGAGGGCGCGAGGGATATCGGCCAGTACGGCGCGACCGTCGAGAAGCTGAAGGATCGCCTCCACGCCCTCGGCGTCGAATACTCGGCGATGCCGAAGACGATCGCGGACTGGCGCTGGGAGCTATCGAAGGCGCACAGCGATCTGGTCACCGCGTCGATCGCTGCCGACCAGGCCGCGAACAGCATGTCCGCATTTCGGACGCAGCTCGACAACGTCCGCAAGGCGCGGAAGTCTGACGACGACATCAACGCCCTGGCGAGCCGCGCCGGCGATCTCCGTCAGCTCGAGGATCAGATTGCATTTGACATGGCGCGTGGTGTCAGCGTCTCCGCGTCGCTGACCGAGCAGACCAAGATCCGCGTCGAGTTCCTCGAGAAGGAAGGCAAGCACGCGGAGGCGGTCGCACTGCTCCGTGCGGACGAGGTGCGTCTGATCCAGGAGCAGGGCGCCGCGCTGCGCAAGAACGCCGCGACGAAGCGCGAGGAGCTGTCGCTCGAGGAGCAGCTGTTCAAGGCCGAGCTCGCGCGCGCGAAGGCCAAGGGCGGCACGCTCACCGACGCCAGCCAGGCCGGCGCGTTTGATCGCAGCCGGGCCGCGAACGATGCGATCGATCAGGCCCGCAAGGACCTGGTCGGCTCGCAGCTCGAGCGCACGCCGAAGAAGTCCGCACTCGATATCGAGCGCGAGAAGATCGCGCTTCTACAGGAAGCCCGCGAGGCCGCGGCGGCGAGGTCGAAGGCGCTGCACGACGCCGAGATGGCCCGGCAGAAGGCGCTGCAGGACCGCGCGGAGAGGGCCGGCGTCGCTGTCGGCGACAGCCTCGCGTCGATCGCCCAGGCATCGCTGCAGGCTGGCGACCTGTCGGCTCGCGGCTTTCGTCGCGTGCTGGCCGAGTGGGGCAAGGCTGAGTCGCTCAAGCTCGCGAGCATCGCGATCAGTGAGGCCGTGCAGGCGTTGGTCAGCGCAGCGACGTACAACTTCGCGGCGGCGGCGATGCACGGCGCGGCCGCTGCCCAGGCCGGCCTCGGCGCGGCCGCGATCTTGGCGCTCACCGGCGCGGTCGGAGGCTTCGGGTCGATCAGCAAGAAGCCCAAGCCCGGGTTCAGCGGCGATCAGTTCGGCGCCGGCCAGGCCGCGAACACGCCCGCGACCGCCGAGCTGTCGAACTCGCAGGAGGACAGCGTCCCGCTGTCGACGCGAGAGAGTGCGCAGCACGTCACGAAGAAGGGCGGGGGCAAGGGCACCACGATCGTCGTGAACGCCCAGGTGCTGGGCGCGATCGACAAGACCACCGGGCTGAAGCTCGCGCAGGGCATTCGCGCTGCCGAGCGCTCGCTCGGTAGGACGGGGAGCTGACGTGCCGACCGACGTACTCGTGGGGAGCTATCCGAGCCTGCCGTCGCAGGCGATCACGATCACCACCGCGGGCCCGATCGCCGAGGAGCGCACGCTCGCGGCTGGTGATTACTACCTGTATGACGACGGCTCGAGCTTCGATCTGATCGCCGCGCTCACGTCGGTGATCAACGGGCACAGCATCGTCGCGGACGCGGTCGTGTCGATCCTCGACAACCGGCTGATCCAGATCACGTCGTCGACGTCCTTCGCGCTGACCTGGCCGACAGACGGCGTGCTGCGGGACCTGCTGGGCTTCACCGGCAACCTCACCACCGCGACGTCGCACACGGCGACGAACATTTCGCCGCTGCTGTGGTCACCCGGCAAGCGCGCGACGACGGGCGGCCGATTCGGCACCGACGGGATCCCCGTCGTGGACGTCGCCTGGGCGCAGTCCGGCCCCGGCCGCGTCTACGCCACCTCGCACAATCTGTATCGCCGCCAGACGCTATCGTGGCGGTATCTGCTGAATGCCCGCGTGTGGACGACGGCCGAGGCCAATGGGGAGTTCATCACGTTCTGGCGCGAGGTCTTGATCAAGGCGCGACCCTTCAAGGTCTGGCGCAACCTGACCGAGGGCTCGGGCTCGGCGTGGGACCTCGACGGCGACGGCGACGGCGTGCTGCCGTCGGCAGGCGCGTACGTCTACCAGCCCAACGGGCGCCCGGTGGACATGCCGTGGGCGCGCGAGTTCGGTTTCCACGAATCGGTGCACCCCATCGAGATCCCCTGCTCGACGACGCCTGAGTTCACCGCATGACCACTCGCGCCCTCTCCAGCGTCCGACTCGATTCGCACACGACGTTTCGGTACGTCCTCTTCGTCGAGGGCCTGCCGTGGGCGTGGACGGACGACGAGTCCGGCTCGCTCACCGGTAGCGGTCTCGGGTCGTGGATCGGCACGTCGGAGACGGCGATCGGCGGCGTCGAGGTGCTCGGCACGCGCTCGGTTCGCCCCGGGCTCGTGGTGCCGGACTCGGTGCGCTTCGAGGTCGAAGACCTCAAGTCCGGGCTCCTGCTGCCCGCGCCGGCGTCTTTCACGATCGTCGACCCCGACCTCGGCTCGCTATTCGCGATCGAGCACGACTCGACGATCGTCACCGAACGAATCCCGCCCACGACCACGGCGCTCGGCACGTCGATCCAGGTCGACGGCGGCGGCACGACCAACCCGCGCGGGCGCTACATCGGCATCGAGCGCATCGGCGCGAGCGGCCAGCGTCGGTCGTGTCCGGCGATCCCGTACCAGCTGGTCGGCTACGATCACCCCTTCGGCGAGGGCCTGCCCCCGCTGCTGATCTCCGACGAGCCGATCGAGCACGCCGGCCGCATGGTCACGCTCTATCGGATCCACGCGGACCCGACCGCGCCCGGCCTCGGCGGCGAGCTCGATGCGACCTCGTTCTACGACTGGCTCACCGCGCACGAGGCCGGCGACTTGGTCTGGTGGGGCATCCTGCAGGACGCAGGCACGGTGAGCGGCGACGAGGCGTGGGCACTCGATTGTCACGGCCCGGACGCGCTTCTCCGCCGCACGCTCGGCGCGCTGAACGACCCGCGATGGATTCGGATCAACGCAGAGCCGACGTTGTCGGCCGAGCAGGACCAGGTCGCGATGATGTTCCTCGGCCGCGGTGTCGGGGCGGGCGCGGACGCGATTCACGACGGATCGGTCTTCGACCACACCTTCACCGGCACCGACCGCAACGAGACCACGACCGAGCTGAACACGTGGATCGCGAACGCGATCTCGGGCGCCGATACGAACTGGTCGAGCGGCAACGGGCCTTTCACCGATCTCACTGACCTACCGACGGGCTCGCTGTTTCCGACGGCCGGCGTCACCACGGAGGGCGTGATCTGGATCCGCCGCGTCCCGGACGATCCCGGCGACGATGCACGCTACGCGCTGATGCGTCTGACGATGCACGAGCGCCGCTGGCGGATGCTCGGGTACCAGCCCGAGACGCAGGGCGTGATCGAAGAGCTCGGCGACGTCACCCGCGTCGAGTTCCGCAAGGACACGATCGGCGAGTCCCTGCAGGGAACCGGAATCGTCGTACCCGCGTCGGGCTACTGGACCGGCACCTTCACGACGATCACGCCCGGCTATGCGCACGAGGACGTGGCGTTCTACGGACAGGACGGCGCGCAGCGTCGTTACTACCCGATCCACACGGCGGAGGTCTTCACGATCGACCGCCACGGCGGCCAGGTGCTGACGCTGCAGGAGCCGCCCGTGTACCTCGAGGGGCAGAACACCGCCGGTCGATTCGCCGCGTCCTCGATCTCGGGCGTCGCGACGACGCGAGCCGGGTGGTTCGCAGCGCGCGGCGAAGTCGCGCTGAGCGAGGACGACGTCGCGACCGACGAGTTCGAGATCGGCGATCCGGTCGAGCGTCACCACGTCTTCCAGGCGTCGTGGCGCGACGGCACCAGCTACGGCGCCGTGGGTGTCGGCGATGGCTTCGAGGCCGCGCTGTACCTCGAGCGATTCCTCGACGGCCGCACCTTCGGCTTCCCCGACAAGCCGCTGACGTACGATTGGGCCGGCAAGGTCGCGGGCAAGGGCGGGGTCGAGGTCGCGCGCCTGAACGCGTACCACTATTACCTCGACGATGCGCCCGCGGAGATCTCGGAGACGTTGCTCCTGCAGGTGCTGCTGAGCACCGGCGCGTGCGAGGGATACGACGACGCGATCGATGCCGGCGGCTCGATCACCGCCGGTCCCAACACGCACAGCGGCGCGCCCTTGTTCGCGGGCGACTACGAGATCGCGGACCTCGGTCTCGGTGTGCCGTACCAGCTGGTCGCCTCGCCGAGCGCGTGGCGGTCGGTGTTCGACACGGTCCCCGGCGGCTGGGCCGGGCCGCTCAATCGGCAGCGCCCGGCGTACATCGGCAGCTTCCAGTCGATGGACCTGCTCGCATCGATCACGCGCCCGCGCGGCATCGCGTGGTCGCTGCACGGCAAGCAGTACGGCGTCTTCCGGGTCGGCCCGCTGTCGCCCGAGGACGCCGCGCTCGACATCACCGAGAACGCGTTCGTCGGCGATCCGCTGATGCCGATCACGGCGCAGCCACAGCAGACGCTGCGCGCCACGGGTCAGATCGACCGCGTGGTTTTTCAGCACAACTGGGCCCCCGAGGAGCGCTCGCAGCAGGACACGTACCGCGTTGAGGCGCAGGACCCTGGCGCGCGTCGACGCACCGGCGACCTGGTCGAGGAGATCAGCGCCGACGGCATGCGCCCGCCCGATCTCCAGGCCACGGTCATGGGATCGGGCAACTGGCGCCCGCTGTTTCGCCAGCTGTGGGCGGTCGATCAGGCGACGTTCTTCGCGCGCCGCCACTTCGCGCTCGACTTCCGCCTGGCGAAGCCGTTGGGCCAGGACGCGATGCCGGGCACGCCGGTGCGGATCACGAACCCGTGGCCGACGAGCTCGAGCGGCGCACGTGGAATCACGAACGCGTCCGGCCGCATCGTCTCGGCCGAGCACTTCCTGCGCGAGCCGTACACGCAGGTCCGCGCGATCGTCTTCGTCGGCACGGGGTCGCTGACCTTCGCGCCGATGGTCCGCGTCCGTCGAATCACCGGGACCACGCTCGAGTACTACCCCGACGGCCTGCAGCACGGCGGCGATTCGGTCGACGGCACCGGCTTCGCCGAGCCCGACTGGTCGAGCGCGGGCGGGGCGATCAATGCGGACCTGTACCAGCGCGCGCCGTCGGGCGACTGGACGCTGATCGACACGGTCGCGGTCTCGTCGGTGAACCTGACCTCGCGCACGATGACGCTCGGCGGCTCGGTCTCGGGCTGGCTCCGCGATCGTGATCACATCCTCGTCGTCAGCGAGTACGACGCGCAGGATGGGTGGCCGACCTCGGTGTTCGGCGTGATCGCAGACACCGACAACGCGGCCCCGGCCGCGCCGTACGCGGGGTGACCAATGGCCTGGGGCTCTCGAATCTCTACAGAGTGGGGCGCGCTGTCGTTCGACGCCAACACCCAGGGCGTCACCGCGCTGGCGAAGGACGATACGATCTTCTACGGCGAGGGCGAGGGCGCGGCGTACAGCGACATGGCCGTCGATCAGTCGCAGTACGACACGGACCTGACCGCGGCCGCGACGTGGCTGTACGAGAACTCGCCCGCGTCGCGGTTCAACGTCCAGGCACCATGGTGCATCGAGGCGGACTTTGTCGCGACCACGTCCACGACCGGGCGCATCTTCTCGTACGGGTCCTCAGGCTCGAGCTTCCTCGGCATCCGCATCGGCAACAGCGCGGGCGTCATCGATGCGATCTTGACCGTCGGCGGTGTCGCGACCGTGCTCGCGTCGCTGACGTTGCCCGATGTCTCGGGCAGTTCGCAGCGCTTCGTCATCGCGTGGGCGTCGGAGGCGAACCCGTTCACGACGGGGACGAGCGATGCCGTGCGGTCGGAGCTCCGCGCGTGGAACGTCACCGCGGGGTCGTACGACAAGGTCGAGTTCACCCACGCCGATCGCACGCTGGGGACCGCTGCGGTGGTGTGGTGGGCGCAGACCACCGCCGGCGCGTCGCCGTTCAGCGACGACCCGAACGCGTGCCGCTTCTCCGCCGGCCGGTACCACACCGCGGCGGAGACCTACGAGGACTTCGTCACGCGGACGACCGCGCCCACGATCACGGGCGCGTACACGATCGAGGCGCCGATCGTCGAGCCCACGAGCGACCTCGCGAACCCGGGCCAGTTCGCGGGCCCGGTGTCGGCCATGGGCGCGGCCGCGTCCGCGGGCATGGCGGAGCGGACGTGGTCGCCGTTGCGGGTGATTCGGCGACCCGGCTACGACGTCTTCACCGACGACCTGGCGCTGTTCCCCGCGCAGTGGCGCGAGGACATCGGCGATGCCGGGCATCAACTGTGCGGGAATACGGTCGGCTACCGACGTTTCGCTGCGGCAACGACCCACGTAGTGGTGCGCGTGCAGATCGATCAGACGCTGACGAGCACCGCGGACACTCTGAGCGTCCGCGCGTACTCGATGAACCGCCCGCCGAATGCGAGCGAATGTGTCGACGGTGACAAGGCGCTGCGAGTCAACTACGCCCAAGCGAACTGGTCGGCGTCCGGTGAAGGCTGGCTCACCATCGGCCCCGTCGAGGTCGTCCGCAACAGCCAGGGTCTGACGTGGATTGGACTTGCCCTGCTCGTCACCGCGACCGCCGGAGACGATGACTTCGAGATCGTCGCGGCGGAGTTCGAACCTCTGCATTCGGTGTGACCAATGAGCTGGCTATCCTGGGCAACCCTCTGGAGCGATGATCCCACCTATCGCAAGCAAGTGCTCACCGACGGCGGCGCGGACCTGCCAGCGCCGTCGATCGAAGCGCTGACCGGGCTCAAGCTGTTCGCGCGCGAGCCGGTCGAGGCCGTGATGCGTGCGCAGGACAAGGTCGCATGGAGCGGTCACCGCGTCGTGTGCGATTGGGGCAACGGGCTGCAGTACGCGTGGCGTGTCCCGAACACTGACCCGGACAGCAACAGCCGCACGCACCCCGATCGCACGACCTGGTACGCCGTCGCGCGCACGCGCTGCGAGCTGACGCCCGGGCATTTCCTCGAGTGCAACATCGCCTGCCTGCCGAGCGGTGAGACGCAACGCGCAGCGACCGCAGGTGAGGGCGCTCCCAGCTACCGAGCCGACGGCCCGCACGGCCGCGTCCGCATCACGGTCGTGTGGTACGACCTCGAGGGCGACAGCGAGACCACCGTCCACGAGATCGCCCTGCCGGTGTCGACGTTGCAGTACGGCGCGGAATCGACGGACGACGGTGCCCTGTACCGCGACATTCGGACGGTTGGTCCCGTCGTCATGCGCCCGCCCGGCGTCACGCTGGACAAGGCCGAGCTCCGCCGGTTCTCGCGGGGAGGGACGATTGATGTCACGGTCGAGGTCCAGGGCTCGCCACGCATTGTCGACGGGGTGGTCCAGGAGCTCCCAGATCTCTACGCGATCGCGGACGAGGACGACGCCGCGATCAAGACCCAGCACGTCTTCGCGGAGGGCGCGCCCGACGGTGCGGTCGCGCCGAAGGCGTACTACCGCGAGGTCAACAGCGCGACCGACCCGCGCGGTGGGGCTCGCCAGGTCCTCGCCACCGCGCGAGCGCAGGCCGAGATGCTGGGCCCGATGCTGTTCTCGTGGTCCGGCTACGACGAGCACTACGCGGGAGCGACCAGCACGATCGTCGCGCGCACGACATCGAACGACGGTTCGACCTTCGAGGACATCATGGACTCCAGCCGCACGTCGTGGTCGGCCGATGCGCCCGGCTTCGGCGTGTCGTGCGGCGGCTACGCCCGCCGCTGGAAGGATTCGAACTACTGGATCCTGCGCGACCGCATCGCCGTCGTACCGGTCATCGTCCGCGTGTACGGACGGACGATCACCGCGGGCGTCGGTACCGTGCGCGTGCAGTCCTCGCCGCACGACTGGGTCGACGTCGACATCCCCGTCTCGGGCTCGAACGGTTGGCACACGGGCTACGGCTGGCTGCAGTGCGGCCTGAACCCCAGCCAGCACTCGAACGCGATGGTCCTGTTCAACCACGCGGGCGCGTCCGGTTCGCTGTCGATCGAGTCGGTGACCTGCTATGTCTGCAATCGTCCGTCGACGATCACGCGCTAGTGGCAGACACCGCCCGCGGAGTAGTGCTCGTCGAGCCACTCACAGCTGATCTGATCGCCGCCCTCGAAGCAGCGCTGTTGGTGCACTGCCGCGGCGGCCTGGCACATGTCGCACGCCGGCAGGAGCGCGCTCGAGAGCAGGCCCAGGGCGACGGCGAGAGCGAGACGGATGCGAGCGGTCATGCCCACAGCATGGATCCGCGCAGCGTGCGTGTCAACTCGTGATAGCTCTCACAGCGTGGCGGATCTGCTCGACGCTCGTGTAGGTGTCCCGGGCCGCCCTCGCCGCGGACTCGACCGCGCGCAGCATCCGGTGCCCCCACCACAGCGCGAGGCACAGCAGCACCAGGTCCACGAGGCCGCCCACGGCCGTGAGAATAGACACGACGATCTCCAGTCCGGTCATCGTCGCCAGTGTGACGCGCATCCGCCGCGCGTGTCAACCCCCGGAGAAACCCCCATGTTCGCCAAGATCGTAGCCCTCCTCGCCCGCCTCCCCTCCGACCGCGCCGCCGTCGACTGGGTAGCCCTCGCCCTGGCCGTCCTGGGCGGCGGTGCCCTCCTGCTGGGCCTCGTCACCCCCGACCAGCTGCCCGCGCTCTCCGAGGCGCTGGTGGGCCTTCTCGTGGCCGCGGGCGTGCGCGGGGCCAGCCTCGCGGCCAAGTCCAGCACCCAGGCCGGGGCCCAGGCCCTCGCCGATGCGGTCCAGTCGATCCGCGCCGGGAAGCCGGTCCCGGACGAGCTGCTCGCCTTGGCGGCCGCGCTGGTCGTGACCGCGCGGCGGGCACCCGCGCCCGAGCTCGTCGCCGGCGACGAAGGAGGCGAGTGATGGCCAGCGCAGCCGAGTCCCAGATCCCGACGATCCCTGGCGCACCGGTGCCGCGGATGTCGGCCGCCGGCGCGTCCGAGGCATCGGCGGTGCACGACCTGCTCGCCGAGCTCCGGCAGCTGGTCAAGACCGCGGCCCCGGCCGCGGCCATGTCCGCGGAGTTGACGATGACCCGGCAGTCGGCCAAGCGCCGGGGCGCGGCCGCGATCGTGTCCACGGTCGCGGCCATCACCTACGCGGTGATCGATGTGTTCGCTGGGCGTCAGGCCCAGGGCGTCGAGGAAAACCGCGAGCGCATCGAGGTCGTCGAGAAGAAGGTCGACGCCATCGCCGCGGACGTGGCCACGATCGCGGCCGCGGTCCGCGGTCGGGACTAGTGATCGGTCGCACGACGGTTGCGCCGGCCGTCGTGCGCGCCTACAACTGAGACATGCTCACGCCCCGCACTCTGCTGTGCCTGGTGCTGCCCCTGCTCGCCTGCGAGGAGGAGCACCTCTCCGACACGATCCAGGTCCGGTATTCCGCGAACACGGTGCACCACTCGCAGGAGACCCTCGATGAGGCGGCAGAGCTTCTCGGCATGGAGATCCGCGACCTGTACACGTATGAGCCCGGGTGGGCCGTCCGCGCGCTGGTCCTCCCCGCCACGAACTCGGTGGCGGGCGAGACTTTCTATCTCGGGAAGTGCGCGCGGATGGTCTGGTCCGTCGACAAAGGCTCGAGCCTCGCGCACGAGCTTGGGCACGCGACGGGGCTGCAGCACGTCGACGATCCGAACAATCTGATGTACCCCATTCCGGGGGACGAGCTGACCGACCAGCAGATCCACCAAATGAGGCGGGGCGCGTGGACGATTCAGCACTGTGGACTTTGGCAAGGACGAACGACAAAATGAAGCACACTCTCTCCACGCTCATCATTGCGACGGCGGTCCTCGGATGCCGCGGACATACTGCCGACGACGGCGGATACGGCGAACCCGCGACCTGCGAAGAGATGCCAGGTTGCGTCTGGGTTAGCGACTCGACCCCCAACAATCAGTACAACGGGTACGGCCACCAGTATTGCGACTGCTCAGGCGCGACGGGCAGCAGTAGCAGCGGTGGGGATTCCGGCTCGGCATCGACGGCCGGCTCGGCGTCCGGTTCCGGCGGCACCGCGACGACGACCGCGTCCACGTCCGCGTCGACGACCAGTACCGACAGCACGGCATCGGGCGCAGACTCGTCCGGCGGGATCACGATGTCCGGCTCGGCGTCGATGAGCGCGGGCGAATCGTCCAGCGACGGGGGCTCGAGCTCGACCGGCGACCCGCCGCCACCCTGCGAGCTCAAGAACTACCAGTGCCACATGAAGCGGATCCAGGTCTATTCGACCTCGATGTCTGGCGTGGACTTCCGCACGATCAATCCGCAGCCCGCCAACGCGGGCGAGGGCGTGACGTTCGATTGCGTCGACGTCGACATCCTGTTTTCGGAGTCCGCACTCAACGCCGCGATGCTCGAGCAGGCATGCCTGGAGGCGTGCTATCTCACCGATCCCGGTTTCGCGGTGTCGATCAACTTCGCGATGGGCGCTGACGCGTACGAGCCGACGAACCTCGACGCGGATCAGCCGAACCCGGTCTGCGTGATGGACTCGGTCTCGACCCTGCCCACCTACGGCGCGTCCGGTTCGGCTCACTGCGCGGTCGAGCACACGGCCGCGACCGACATCGACGACCTCGGCTACGCCACCGAGGATCAGTGCATGGTCGCGATCGAGTCCTGCGACGGGTGGGACCCGCCGTCGATCGTGACCCACACGACCGACCGCACGGGTCTCGTGCACACGACCACGATCCCGCAGTCGACGATCGACGAGTTCTTGTACAGTGACGGCTGGGGCTACCTCTACGCCTGCGACGCCGCGCGCTACCAGCAGATCATCAGCGGCGGCGCGGAGTCGTGGCAGATCGTGGAGGCGACCTCGGGCGAGTTCATCTACGCGATGGGCTTGCGCAACGGCGACAAGGACTTCACGATCGCGAAGTCGCCGACGTCGACGCAGTACGCACTGAACTCGTTCGCGGCACTCGCAGCGGCGTTCGATCAGATGGCGGGCGACAGCACGCTGACGTTGCGCTTCAAGCGGCAGAACGTCGCCGGCGCGTGGGTCACCCACACGATGTCGCTATCGTTCGTCTAGTTCGCACGACGCACGAAAGCCCCCGCACCGGTCCACGGTCGCGGGGGCTTTCGTCGTTCTAGCGCCGGTCGATCAGTCGATGAACATCTCGGCCCAGCCTGGGTAGGCGTCGAGCGTCTTCAACTTCTCCGGGGCCAACGTCTCCTCGTCGATCTCGTCGTCCTCGTCGTCCGCGAAGACATCGACCTCGACGAGGTGGACGGTGGTCCCCGGGACCCACGACACCATGACGCCGTTCAGGTCCACCGCGGAGTACAGACCGGGTTCGGAGACTGACAGGCACATGTACAGCGTCCCGCCGGGCACGACACGGAACCATTCCCCGGGCGCGAGGTCTTCGATCGTGACCGTCTCCGCGGGCTCGGGCTCGGGCTCGGGCGGGACCATCCGTGCCGCATCGGCAAGGGAGCCCCAAGGGCCTGGCTGCTGCTGCAGCGCTTCGTGCAGCATGCGTCCGCGCTCGAGGTTGTTCGCGTTCTCCCGTTGCAGCGCCTGCACGAAGGCGAGCCTGTGCATGCCCGCCGGTGCGGCGAACCGCACCGCGTACGTCCAGGCGTCCCTCGGCACGCTCCCGCAGTCCGCACACCCCGGGCAGTCTTGCAACAGCCCAGCCTCGGGCCAAGGTACGCGGCGGGTTCCGCCGCAGGTCGTGGTCTTGTTCGTCATCGTCGTTCCTCCTTCATTCCGTTCTCCTTCGTCGTCGGTGCAAGCCAGTACGCGACCGCGAGCGTGGCCGCGGCGAGCATTCGTCCGCCCCGGATCTCGCGGTCGAGCCGACCGACGCACGCGCACGGCCTCCAGCTGCCGTCGGCCATGAAGTCGAGACGGGTGTCGTGGCACCAGTCGCAGTAGTAGAGCAGCAGCAGGTCGGTCATCCGACACCTCGCAGGTGCGCGCGCCAGACCACCTCGTCGAGGGCCTCGATCACCGCCGCGCGCGTCCAGCCGTCCATCGCGGGGCGCCGCCAACCACAGTCGGTCAGCCGTTCGATCGTGTCGGCCGCTTTGATCAGTTCGGTGGGCAGGTCCGTCACAGCCGCACCGGCATGATGATCACGGTCCACGTCGTCTCGCGGCCTTGCGCGACGAGGAGTATGGGGTCGAGCTCGCCGCCGCAGCGCATGTCCCAGAACCCCGACTTGGTGCGCGTGGCCTTGTCGATCACCGGCAGCAGCGCGAGGTAGTGACCACCGACGCCGATCGAGTTCGCGGCCTTGCGCGAGGACTCGGGGATGACCTGATCGAGCGGCGGGAAGGTCCGCTTCGGGCTGCGGCACTGCACCGGTGCGGGGCCTCCGGTGATCGTGACCAGGTTGGCATCCCCGTCGACCTCGAGCTGGTCGCCCGCCTTGAGCCCGGCGATCGCCTGCAGCCACAGCGCGGTGGGTACGATCAGCGCGCCGGACCAGGACGCGCGCGGGTCCTCGCCGCGGATCGCGACGACGTGCCCGTTGGTCGCGGCGAGGCGCTGCCCCGAGACCGCGATGCCGCAGAGGTTCTCGCGAGCTGCGTCCTCGGAGGCGAACTTCAGGAGGGCCTTGACTTCGGCGACGGTGATTGTGATTGCCATCTCGACATCATCATGCCCGCGCCCGCGTCCACGCGCCAGGCCGTTCGTCGTGATATCACTCACCACGTTCTGGGTTGCGTCGGGGCCGACGTGACCGCACTATCCACGCTGATGCTCACGATCGAAGTCTTGCGTGGCGGGGTGACCCCGTGAACCCGCGCCACGTCGTCCGCTGCCCGTCCTGCCGCTGGGTCGGCGCCCGCGTCCGCGCGGGTGGTCCGTGCCCACGCTGCCAGACCGCGACCGTGCCCGCGCGCCGGTACCTGGTCGCGTGCAGCCGTGCACCGCACACGCCCCCGCCCCTGCCCGCGCCCACGACCTCGGTCGTGCGCCTGCGCTGGATCCGCGCCGGCATCGGACGCCGGCCGCTGCTCGCCGCGGTCGTGTCCCTGCCCTCGACCTGGTCGCAGCTCGAGGCGCGCTATGGCGAGCTGCCGGCGTCCACGCCCGCGCCCGAGCCCGCGGCCCTGCGCGCGTACGGTCGCGACTCCCGGGACCTGCTGTCGGCGATGGCCGTGCCGTTCATCGGGGGTGCGCGATGACCATCACGACGGTGACGTTTCGTGTCTACGGCGCCGACTGGTACGCGGTCGAGGGCGACCTCCCCGACGAGGTGTGGCTCTGCGGCACCCCAGAGCTTGCTCTGTTGGTACGCCTACCGGGTTTCCGCGAAGCCCGCGCAAAAGCCCGGCTCGACGAGTCCACGCTACCGACCGTCGGTGATCGGATGCGCAACGGGTTTCCGGTCCAGGTCGAGCGCGGCTATCGAATGTGGGTCGCAGACAACGTGCTGATCTGGGCCGACCCCTGGGGACCGTACGAAGCAACGTTCGCGATCCAGCAGACCTACTACGCGCTCGACCGCGCGCTTGGTCAGACCGCGACCGCGACCGCGACCGCGACCGCGACCTGCCCGGACTGCAGGGGCTCGCGCGTCTACGTCGGCCTCGGGTTCACGCCGGCCGAAGCGTGTCGGCGTTGCAACGGCACCGGCGTGGTCTAGTCGTCGTTCGCCGCGATCAGGGTCAGCGCCCGGTCGACGAGCTCGCCCGCGACGTCACCACGCCGTGCTGCGATCGCGAGGTCGTGGGCGCGCCGGAGGTCGCGCTCGTAGGCCTCGGCGTCGCGCCGGGTCTGCACCGGCGCGACCTTGCGGACGCGGAGGGTCTCACCGTTCGGCCGCTCGAGCACGACGTCGATCATCCACTTGCCGCGCGGGCTCCGGTAGACGGTCACCGGGGCAGGTTAGCACTCGAGCGCGGCCGCGGCCGCGGTGACGAGGGTGGAGAGGAGCGCGAGCTCGGCGGCCTCACATCCGTCGCTGTCCGTCGCGACGTGCACGGCTCCGCCAAAGGTGATCGTGGTCCAGCAGGCTCCGCCGACGTCGATGCGCACACCCGCGTTGACGCGGAAGAACACGCCTGTCTTCGCGCCCCAGTGCTCCAGCGACGGAAGCGGCCCCGGCTCGACGCCACGCCGCGCGCAGTCGGCCCGGTAGGCGTCGGCGTCGGAGGGGTCGGAGACGGGGACTCGCGCGCGATCAGCAGGCGTCGCGCACCCGCGCGAGCACGAATACCACTGGTCGCTCAGGTGGTCGGTGTAGCCGCCCCATCCGCAGCACTCGTCGCAATCGAGACCCGGCGTGGTGGGGATCTCGGCCGTGAGCCCAACAGCCCACCGGCCCCAGTCGAGCCCGCACGCGAGCGCGAGCGCGGCGGCGACACGCCACGCGGTGATGTTCGACAGCGTGTGCACCGGCGTCGCGGCCAGCAGTCGCCCGGCGGGCTGCGGCGGCGGCTCGTGGGCGTCGGCGAGTACCTCCGGCGGAAGTGGCTGGCGCGCGTCGAGTGTCGCCTTGGAGGGTGGTCGGCGCTTCACGTTGCACCCCGCTCGACAAACATCGCCGCCTCGTGCAGCCCGGCCGACCGCTGGTCGGACTCCTTCTCCGCGACGGCCATACGGTGTAGCTCCTTGGCGATCCTGGCGCGCTCGTCGGCGCGGCGAGATCGTCGAGCCACGAGATCGTCGCCGGCAGGACCCACGCGCGCAGCAGCACGCGGCGCTGGTCCTCGGGCAGGCGCGGGCGACCGGCGCCCGTGTCGGCAAGGCGGACTTCGGCGCCGCACCGCAGGCACGGACGCTCGAGCGCGGTCTCGCGGCGACGCTGGGTCGACCAGCCGCACGAGGTCGAGGTGCAGTGCACGGTGACGCGCGCGGTGCTCATAGCGCCCACGCCTCCACTACCCGGCGTCGCGCCGCGTGGCTCTGTGCGAGACCACGCTGCCGCGCGATCACCCGCACGCGCGTGGAGCCGCAGCCGCACTCGCATTCGGCACCGTTGACGCACTTGCGCCGCACGTGCTCCCACACGATCGGTCCCCACGGAGGGACGCGCGCGGTGTCGACGGGCGTGCTGCGGATCAGCCGGCCGGCGGGGATCGGCGGTGGCTGGTGCGCGTCGGCGAGGACCTCCGGCGGCAGTGGCCGGCGAGCGTCGAGGGTGGCCTTGGATGGTGGTCGGCGTTTCATGTCGGCCCCTGCGGCGCGAGCCAGTACGCGACCGCGAGCGTGGCGCGGACTTCGTCGTCGGTCGTGTCAGCCATGGTCGTGTCCCAGTGCGGCCGCGGCCGCGGTGACGAGGGTGGAGAGCAGCGCGAGGTCGGCGGCTGTGCACCTCGAGTTCGGGCAGACAGACCAATGCGGGTGGTCCTCCTGCGTGGACACTTCGATGCCGCCGCCGGCCCGCACAGCCACGTAGTCGACAGTCCCGTCGCGGCCGCGGTATGGCTCGCACGTGCACTGTGCCGCGCCGGCCCGCACAGCCACGTAGTCGACAGTCCCGTCGCGCTCGGGAGCCACGACCCAAGCGACCTCGCCAGTGGCGTACTCACGCGCCGGCAGCGGCCCCGGCTCGACGCCACGGCGCGCGCAGTCGGCCAGGTACGCCGCGGCGTCGGAGGGGTCGGCGACGGGTGGTGATGCGCATCGGCACTGGCCGTCGAGGTCGGGCGGGCACGTCCGACGCCCACACCAACCGTCGCGGCCGGCCACCCACCGCCCCCAGTCGAGGTTGCAAGCGAGCGCGAGCGCGGCGGCGACTCGCCAGGCCGGGGTCACGGTGCACCGCCAGTCGCGGCGAGGGCATCGAGGAAAGCGCACTCGTCGCACAGGCGGCGCATGTCCTTGATCGCGGTGAAGTACTGCACGCCGCCCGGCACGACATCGTCGAGCTGCGCGACCACGTGCATGGTCTGCGGCACGTTGTGGCGGTGGCACCGGGCGCAGTTCGTGGTGCAGCTGGGCGTCCAGCGGAGGTGGTCGCCGGCGGCGGTGTGGGGGACGCGGTGGCCGTCGACGAGGACGAAGCCCTGGGCGTCGACGGTGTGCTCGATGGGGGTCGGCGGGTAGCCGCAGGGGCGGAGGGTGGGCTCGGGCATCGTCGTGGTCTCCTACCGCCGAAGCCCCGCGCGACCTTCGTCGGCGGGGCGCGGGCAGACCCAGGAGAGCGCTACCGGTCGGCCGCGATCACGGCCTCGACGACATCGTCGGCCGACAGCGTGCCGGCGTCGAGCGCCGCGCGCAGGGTGTCGTCGGCCCAGTGGTCGAGCTCGCCCCAGACGTCGAGCCGGCCGTCGTGCTGCCGCGGCAGCAGGGTGCAGTCGCCGACGTCGCGGCCGTCCACGTAGACGGTGGCGTCGACGGCACCCGCGTTGCCCGGGACGGTCGAGCGGGCAGCGCGGGCGGTGATCTTGGCGGTGATGGTCGTGGCGGTCATGGTCGGTTCCTCTCGGCGGCCGGCGTCGCGCCAGGCCATGTCTGAATAATACGGCCGGTTCGCGCCGACGCAACGAGCAATCGACGACGATCGCGAATATCGCGTGTTAGGTGGGCTTGTCGTCGTAGATGGAGCCCATGGCCGCCACACCCTTGCGCAGCCACTCCGGCGCCGGCTGCGGTGGCTTCTTGCGGTAGGCCAGGCCCACCGTGCAGACGCCGGCCGCGTCGACGCGCACGTTCTGCTCGACGCTCGGGCTACCGCAGCAGCCGCACCATAACACCGGCCCCGTCCGCGCCCGCGCGCCCGTACACGCGCGAGCAGAGGAGGGGTCAGCCGTCGTCGAGGTCGGCGATCGCGAGCACGGCGGTGTCCTCGAGGAGCCCGGCGGCCTCGAGGCGCTCGGCAAGGCGTAGCCGCTCCGTCTTGCGGCGGGCTGCGGCGGTCGCGTCCGCGAACGCCGCCCGCATCCGTTGACCAAAGAACCGGGGCAGGCGCAGGCGCACGATCGTGGTCGAGGTCCCCGGGTCGATGCCCTCCTCGACACGGACCTCGACGGTCGTCGCCGCGAGCTCGAGCCAGTCGGAGCCGTCCGCGTCGTCGTGCCATGCCTGCACCTGCTCGGTGATGTCGTGCTCGATCCAGTGGTGCTTCGTGCTCATGTCGTCGTCTCCTCGCTGTCGTGGGTCCAGATCTCGCCCGCGAGCGCGTCGCCGCGGAAGGTGCAGCGACGACGGCGGACCTGGCCGCGCGCCTGGTGCAGTCCGAGCTGACGCTCGACATGGTCCAGGGCCGCGGACAGGGACGCGGGCGTGGGCTCGGCGTGGCAGTGGATGCGGTAGGTGATCACCGGCGGTCCTCCCTCTCCGCCTCTTGCAGCGCCCGCCTGTACGCGCGCAGCTCTGCGTCGTAGCGCAGCTGCCGAAGCGCGCGGCGGTGCTCGTACCAATCGCTGCAGCTCACCAGGCCGGCGACGGCGATCCCCGCTAGGCTCGAGAAAAAACAGATTGTGAAGATCACAATCGGGTCCATCACACACCGCCCTTCGGCCCGCCGGGCTCGACCACGTTGCGGCGGCGGCGGAGCAGTGCTATCAGCTGCGCGGCGTCGGCACGCCACGTCAGCTTCCCGCGTGGATATCCATCCACAGCGAGCCACAGCAGCTGTCCGGCGGCGCGGTCCTCGATCGCCCATTGTTCGCCGAAGCGCCCCCACGTCAGCCCCGCCGGCAGCGCCCACGGATCGGTCGGCGCGGCGACCTTCCCTCGCTCGTGCTCGCGCGCGAGGTCGCGGTAGAGCTGCTCGAGGTACTCCAACGACGGCTCGCCGAGGTCCCGGGGCTGGGACCGTTCGCGGACCGCGGCGATCAGCGCTGCGACGTGGACGTCGTCGACGACAGGCATCGGCACACCGACGATGCGGCCGATCGACTGGATGGCCCCGGTCAGCGTCTCGACCTCGCCGTTGCGTGTGTCCCCGAGCTCGGACACGGACGCGCGCAAGTCGGCGAGGATCGGGGCCAGGTACTCGCGCAGGTGATTGATGGCAGTGCGGATCATTTGTAGCTCTCCACATTCCATTGGGAGCGGCGTACGACTGTCTCGGCGTCTCGTTGGGCGGACTTCAAACTCTGCGCGATGTCGCTCACGGGGTCGGAATAGCCCCACGTGCACCACCACCACCAGCCGTGCCACGCTGTCGAGCGTTCCGCGACGGCAAACAGCAGACCGTCCGCGTCCTGCAGCTCGTAGTATCCGGCTTTGATTCGTCGCCACTTCATCGGTCACCGCATCTTTCGAACAACGGCGTTTCGCAGTAGTACCCGTTCGATTCGCCATACCATCGGATCGTCACGTACCCCCGCGCCGTCGCGAGCTTGACGAACGACCACGTGTACCTGCCGTATTCGACAGGGGTTGGCGGTGGGTCGCTATCGTTCTCGACGATCTCGGCCATCACGATCGGGCAACCGATCAGATCCGCGACATCGCCCGTGACGTCCTCGACGGACACTCTCTCGCAGCAGGAGTAATCGTGGCGCAGCACAAACCGGCGACCGCTCGCACAACGGAACGTGATCGTCTCGCTTCGGCGCTCCGCACCCGAGACCTCCGTTAGGGTCTCGCCGATCAGATCGGAGATATCATCGCCCCGGGAGATCATCGCGCCACCTCGCATTCGGTCGCGTCGTCGTCCTCGGCGAACAGCGGCCGCGGTGCCGACGGGCCCGCGAACCTGGACGCGGCCCTGTGCATGCGCAGGGCCAGCACAGGCCGGGTCCGAATGATCATGGCGATGGCCGCGGTCAGGGCCGCGGTCGTGGCTTCGCGTGTGGTGCTCACAACGCCTGAAGCCCCGCGCGTCCTTCGACGGCGGGGCGGGTGGGGGCGGGGTCGAATCAGTCGAGCGGGCCCATCAGCAGCTCCGCCAGGCGCGCACATTCCTGCATGTGGTCGCCGCTGAACTTCTCGTAGTGCGCGTCGTCCCAGCCGATCCACCACAGCCCGCCCGCGCCCGGTTCGCTGAACGTGAATCCGCCGAACGCGTCCACGACATCGGGGACGTCGTCGTAGTGCTTGCCGAACAACGGGTGGCTCTCGGGGAGGCCGATGTAGCCGCACTTGTGTCCGAAGTCCGTCGTGCGCACGACGCAGGGCAGACCGTGGTGCTCGGTCTCCACATACTGGCCGCGGCGGGGGAAGTTGTCAGCGGTGATGGTCATCGTGATACCCATCATCGCACGGCTTCGGCCGGAATCAAGGGCGTCGTGATACTACTCACCAACCAGGACTCGATGGCCTGCTCGACGAAGATGTACCGGCGCCCGACGCGCCGGCAGGGGATCTGCCCCGCCCGCGCGCCGCGGTACACGCTGCGGGCGTCCAGGCCGAGCCGGGCCGCGACCCAGTCCGCGTCCACGACCGTGGCCGTCATGTCGCCCCCCGGGCCAGCTCGATCAGGAGCGCGGCGAAGGCTGGCGGGGTACCGACACGCTGCGCCCGGTTCAGGCGCTTGACGAGCCGGCGTTCAGCCGGCGCGGCCGCGCGCTCCGCCGACGAGTGGAACCCGGGC
>JADJEE010000005.1 GCA_016709225.1 Deltaproteobacteria bacterium
CCCTGGGGACCCCGCGTGGCAAGCGCAGTGCAACGCGCGCGCGAACTTGGAGGATTTGGCATGCGCCGTGTACGCAACTCGGATGGCAGCCACGTGATCCTCGACGCGACACCGCGACGAGGGCCGGCGCGTGGACGCTGGTCGGTGACGATGCAGACGCCGCGGCAGATCGCCGGCGACACCGACGTTCGCAAGCTGCTGGACCTGGTCCGCAAGCGCCTGGGCGACGTGCTGCGGGCGAGCGCTGGGCCTGCCCTGGCGTCGCAGTGGTCGATGCTGCCGATCGTGGGCTCGGTGTCGCGGGCTCGCACGGGGCTCGAGGACGACGCTCGCAGCTCCGACCGCTACCTGGCGCAGGTCTACGACCGACAGGCGGCGGCGGTGATCCCCAAGGCCGTGGCCGAGTGGCTGCGGCAGGCGGTGCCGGACTCCGGCGATGGAGTGGGCACCGAGTCGACGCCGAACACCGGCGGCGGACAGATTCCGCGGTGAGAGCCGCGCGTGAACGACCCCGGACGGGGGAGGGCACCATGAGCATCGAGAGCGAGTTCGAGACCATCCGAGCGAACCGGCGGACCGCCGCGGCGAAGGCCTGCGTAGACCTGGCCGAGCGCATCTACCGGACCGGCGAAGAGGACTCGTCGAAGGAGGCGCGCATGTGGGTCGCGCTGTCGCTGCAGGTCGACAAGGCATCGGCCGACGCGGACATCGAGGACCTCAAGCGGCGCGCCGCAGAGAAGACGAAGACCCGCGATATCGCAGCTCGAGCGAAGGCGGCGAAGGGCGGGACCGTGCTGGCGATCGCGCCGAAGGACTCGGTCTGATGCCACGCCGCGACGAAGTCACGAGGCGCGGGGCGATCGAGGCGCTGGAGCGCGACGCCGACACGCCCGAGTTGATCCACGCCCATTTTCACCTGCTGCTGCACGACCGGCTCGACGTCGACGAGTTGTGCTCGTGCTGCGGCAGCGACACGTGCAGCGTCGTCGAAGACGTGCCGGACATCGACGTGGTGATCGACACGATCGAGGGCACGAGGTACCTCCGGTCGACGTTTCCCGGACCGCGACCTGTTCGATGAGCTGGCCTCGCGGTCGCTGCTCGTCGATGTTCCGCTGCGCTGCAGCCCTTCGACATTGCCGCTGATCCTCGACACCGAGCACCGCGTGAACGCGGCCATCGGTGGCGCGCGTTCGATGAAGACCCACACCGGCGGCTATTGGGCCATGCGGTCGTGGGGACTCCGCGGCGGGCCCGGCGAGATCGCCTGGTTCGTCGGCCCCGAGCTCGACCGCGCGATGGTGCTGGTCGAGAAGTGGGCGATCGGCGAGGGCGACAACCCGCCGATCTGCCCGCCGCAGCTGATGCGGTCGTGGCCGACGTCGGTCGCCGATCTCCGGGTCAACCCGCTGATCGAGATGATCGACGGCACGCAGATCCAGATCAAGCACACGCAGCGCCAGGGCAAGAACCTGACCGCGCGCGGCGTGACCTTCGTGTGGTGGACCGAGGCGGCCACCACCAACAGCGTGATGGACTTCGTGCGCCTTCGAGGCCGCGGCGTGCAGAAGCGCGGGCAGATCTACGTCGACGCGGTGCCCGAGGCGCACAACTGGGTTCAGACGGCGATCGTTGAGGCAGCGGCTGCCGAGGCCGAAGAGCTGGCCAACGGTGCCGACTACCGGCCGACCTACAACGTGGTGAGGCTCTCGCAGGAGGGCAACCCGTGGGTCGACCTGCAGGAGGCGATCGCGTTCCGACGCGACCTCGACCGCATCGATCCACGCATCGCAGCGCGCGAGGCCGGCGGCGAGTTCGTGCCGGACACCGAGCTGCTCATGGGCGACGTCTTCGACGCGTCGCGGCACACCGTCGCGCCGCCGGGCACGAACCTCGCTGCTGCAACACCTGGGCCTCGAGGACATCACCGAGCAGGCCTCGCTGCGCTGGTTCACCGACGCACACCGCTACATCATCGCGCTCGACGTCAACGCGAACCCCCACACGGCACTGGTCGGCAAGATCGCGGTGCGCAAGGGGACCTCGCCATTCGTGCCGTCGCAGTGGCTGGGCCTGTGGGTCGACTGCCTGCAGGTCTGGAAGAGCGACAGCGAGGTCGCCGCGCAGCGCCTGACCGAGTACCGCAACGGCGAGTACGTCGGCGCCGGCGTGATCATGGACGCGACATCGATGCTCGCGCGGCACAACGCCGGCGGGTCACTGAACGCGCGCCGACGCATCAAGCCGCGCGAGGCCTACGAGTCCCGCGGGTTCGAGGTCCGCGGACCGCAGCGGCAGAAGCACCGGGCGTCGGACTTCTGCAACCCCGACGCCGCCGACTCGGCCTTGGTCGTCAAGGACCTGTTCCGCACGGATCGACTGTTCATCGACCGCCGCACCTGCGGCCCGCTGATCTACGCGTTGCGCAACCAACTCGCGGAGCACGACGGCATCACGCCGAAGCGCGCGAGCAACACGGCATCCGATCGCCACGTCGTCGCGTTCACCGACGTCGGCCGCTACTGGGCGTGGCCGTTCTTCTCGATCTCGCCGCGCGAGTCGAAGGGCGATGCACCGCAGATCGTGACGTACGGCTGACCCATGATCCCCATCATCCAGACGCTCGGAGATCAGACCGTCTCCGACATGCTCCGCCGTGCGCAGGAGAGCGAGGTCCGTGCTCGGCAGGCCGACGCGGAGCGCCGCATCCTGATGCTGCAGGAGAACTGGCGGCACTACGTCTGGGCCTACATCGCGACGATCTACAAGGTGCCGGCCGTGCGCGACGCGGTCCGCCGGCGAGTGAAGTCGACATACAACGTGCTCCAGCAGATCTGCGGGCGCGTGTGCGTGGCGTACTCGGTGCCGCCGATTCGCGAGCTCAAGGGCGCGCCGCAGGTCTCGCAAGAGGCCTTCGCACGCGTGATGCGTGAGTCCGAGATCTCGATCAAGGCGAAGACGTGGGAGCGGATCACGTTCGCGAGTAACGTGATGCTGACGGTGCCGCGCGTCGTGCAGACGCCGGGCCACGGGCCGCGAGTCGTCTACGACAAGATCTTGGCCGACCGTGCCGAGGTCTACACCGACACGCTCGACCCGATGGGCGCGCCGACCCGCGTGGTCTACGACGTCAAGGGAGGCTCCGACTTCTCGCCCGACCCGCTGCAGACGATCGTGCTCGACGACGTGGCGTGGACCTACTTCGACGGCAAGGGCCGCCGGATCGGACGCATCGCGCACAACGCCGGCGTGTGCCCGGCGACGACGTGGCGGCTCGACGATCCCATCGACGACTGGTGGAGCAGCCACCGCGGGCAGGGCATCGTCGACGCGACCATCGAGGTCGCACACCTGGCGGCCCGCATGGACTGGGTGAGGCACTCGCAGGACCGCAAGCGCGAGTACTTCGCGGGCGAGGAGATCGGCAAGATCCCCACGCAGGTCGCCGGCAACGAGGGGCCGACCGCGATCCCACTGCCGCCCGACGCGATCCGCTTCGACGCGTTCGACGTCAACACGCCGATCGACAATCACCGCGACCACATCCAGCTCTATCTGCGGCAGGCCGCCGAGATGCTGGGCGTCCCGGCGATCCTCGTCGACTTCGACGTGACCGGTGGAGGCGATAGCGTCGAGCGTTCGGTGCAGCAGCAGTCGGCGCTCGCGAAGCTGCGAAACAACCACCTCGACTACTACCGCGTCAGCGAGCACGACTCCGCGTGGAAGACCGCGCTCGTGATGCGCGGCATGGGTCACCCCGACGCGCGGCACATGCCGCCCGACCTGGTGCGTGAGTCCTTCGGCATCAGCTACCCCGAGCTGACGTTCGTCGATCACCCGCGCGAGCAGGCGGCGGTCAGCGAAATGCGGATCAAGCTGGGCCTGTCGTCGACGTACCGCGAGTACCGGACGTACTACCCGCACCTGACGTTCGCGCAGGCGCGCGAGCAGGTGCTCGAGATCGCCGCCGAAGAGGGCGAGCTGAACGAGTTCTTCATCGAGCACAACATCCCGCGCGGAGCGGACGCACGCAACAAGACCCTCGCGCAGCTGCAGGGGTCGATCGGCGGAGACGCGTCCGGCGTAGCGCGGCAACCACAGGACCAGAGCAATGGCGGACCAGCAGAGCCCGGACGGGCAGCAGCAGCAGCAGCAGCAGACGGCAACCCCAGCTGACGGAGAACCGATCCGCAACTGGGACGACGTTCGCAAGATCATCAACGACCGCGAAGAGCTGAAGCGAGACGTCCGCGACCTGCGTGCGATGGTCGAAGGCCTCGGCGAGAAGTTGACCACGCTGGCCAAGCCGCTGGCGGTGGACCAGTCCAAGCCCGACGACGTGACCAAGAGCCCGCTCGAGCAGCAGCTCGAAAGCCTCGCGTCGACCGTGCAGCAACTCGCGTCGAAGGATGAGAGCGCGGCGAAGAGCGAGCGGAGGCGTGCGATCACCGATGCGGTGGTGGCTCAGGCCGCCGAGGGGCAGCGCGACTTGGTGCGTGGTGCACTGGCGACGCTGGCTCTCGACGGCGTGGTCGATCTCTACGCCGAGCGCACGCAGGATGAGGTCGACAAGGCGCTCGCGAAGCTGCGCGCGGCGCATCCCGGCGCATTCGCAGCGCCGAACAGCGCGCCGGCACCGGGCGCGAAGCACAACATCATCCCCGACGGTGTGGCTCTGCATGAGCTGACCGCCGAACAACTCGCGCGACTGAGCGACGAGGACTTCTCACGACTACGCAAAGCTGCTCGGACGAGCGGGCTTGCCGTGTAACCCCATCACCAGAGGATCACAGCAATGGCACTCATCCAAGCAACCGCACCCACCGGGACGGCGCAGGTCGCCGACCTCTTCGCCTCCGAGTACATCTCCCGCGTCGTGCGCGACGTGGCGAGCGAACCGATCGTCGGCATGAACTTCGTCGAGCTCGTCGACCTGACGGGGCCCGACGTGAACTCGTACACCTACCAGGTGGCGATCTGGAACGAGCTCGAGGGCGCCGCGGCGGTGTCGGAGAACGACGCCGCGCCGCAGGACGCACTCGAGACGGACCAGGTTCAGATCAGCGGCGACCGAGTCGCGATCCGCACCTTCGTGCTCTACAAGAACATGAAGGCGATCGCCGATGTCGTGACTAAGGCGGCCGAGCGCTGCACTCGAGCGGTGCGACGCAACCGGCACGAGACGATCATGGACCTCGCAACGTCGCTCTCGAACTCGCAGGGCGACGCGACGACCGAGAACGACCTGGCGAACTGGGACTTGGTCATGCACAACCTGCGGGCGCAGAACCACGACGACGGCCCGCTGGTCGCCGGCATGGTGCCCGATGCGGTCCGCGACCTGCGACAGGACCTCGTCGCCAACGCGGCCGCGCTGTTCGGTGCGACGTGGGGCGACCGAGCCGCGACGGCGCTGCAGAACAAGAGCCCCGGCATGGGCGTCGCCTGGGACGGTGTGACCGTCTACCAGTCGGCGGACCTGCCCGTCGGCGACACGACGGGATGGACCAACTTCGTTGCGGTCGTCGGTCCGCAGGCGGCGATCGAGATGCCCGTGTGGCAGCAGCTGACGCCGTTCTTCCAGCCCGACGAGTCGCGCTTCGGAACTTGGATCGGCGTGAGCATCATCGCCGAGCCAGGCATCGTGAAGAACGCGAACGCTCGCGCCTTCATCACTCGCACCTGATCGCCGTAGCGGCGACGTGCGTCGGTTCGGACGGGCCGGCGCGCGCACCAGTACGTCCAGAGCAAGACGATGGCACTCGCAGAACCACAGCACCCCGAAGAGATCGAGGCGGCGCAGCGCGCCGAAAAGGCGAAGCGCCTGGCCCACACGCACGGAGTCGTGTGGCCCGACGGTCGCGTGACGCAGCACTACTGCCCGCCGCCGGCCAAGGGCCTCGTGGGGCAGGAGCGCGGCGACGTGCCGGCGATCTGGATCAACGGGTCGGTGCAGGTCACGGAGCGTTGGCGCAAGGAGGGCGTGCGCTTGCTGGCGGACGTCTGCCGCGAGGACGGCGTGCCCGAGCTCTACAAGCGGTGGCGCGACGCGATCGCGTTGGCCGGCAAGGTCAAGATCAGCAACCACCTCGAGCTGTACCCGCCGACGGTGCTGCGGCTGCGTCGCGAGCACGCGAGCGGCTACCAGGAGGGCGTGGTCTTCGATGCGTCGACGGGCACGCTGGTGCCATCGACCGCCGCGGCGAAGGGTGACCGCGTCGCGGGCTTGCTCGACGCGAGCGGCGTCGGCCGTCCTGACCCATCCGAGAAGAAGGCGGGGAAGTCGTGAGCGACAAGCTCGACCACCGCAAGGGTCGCGAGGCCAACGAGAAGGCCATCCGCGATCGAATGCTGCGCATCCGCCATGAGACCGGCGCGAGCGCGAGCGACAAGCAGATCGACGAGTACGCGCGGAAGCGGAGCGAGGACATCGCGAAGCGAGCTGCGCGCGAGGAGTGACGCCGGACGGCGCCCGACGCATCACCCAACACGGCGGCGACGACCGCCAGAAGCAGGACCCACCATGTCATTCCTGGATCGAGGCGAGGCACGCGGTCGCGTGCTCGCAGCTGACGCGGCGCTCGTGATCGACGAGTCCGACGGTCAGAACGGCACCATCATCGTCAGCAGCACCACCGGCACGAAGGCGGCGACGTTCACGTGGAACGCGACCGTCGACACGCTCGGCGGTGCGAAGTTCGACATCTACTGCGCATCGCGCTCGGGCGGTGCGTACACCGTCGCGTGCACCTACGCCGGCAGCGCCGGCGCGGTGACGATCGATGCGGCGAACGAGAACCCGCATTTCCACCGCATCGGTTCGACGCTCTACTGCACCGCGCTCGGTGGGAGCACCTTCGCATGACCGCGGCCGTCCACAAGGGCGATGAGACGTTCTCCGGGACGCTCACCGCCACCGGGACCGCGGACATCTCGGGGGCATCCGTCGCGGTGGGTGCTCGCACCGTCGCTGCCGATGGCGCGCTGACGCTTGCCGCGGGCGATCGTCTGATCGCGCTGCTCTCGTCGACGACCGGCGCGAAGGCGGCGACCATGACGGCGACCCACGCGGGGCACCACGTGAAGATCGTCCTGCAGGCTCGCGCCGGCGGGAGCTACACGATCGCGTGCACCTACGCGGGCTCGGCGGGGACGGCCACTCTCGACGCCGCGGGCGAAGGCATCGAACTGATGCGCATCGGCACCACGTGGCACGCGCTCGAGCTGACCGGCGGCTCCACCTTCGCGTGATGCCATGCAGCGCCTGATCTACAACCTCACCGGGCAGGTGCTGCGGCACGTCCCCGGGGCGCGTCAGACAGGCGCGACGTGGGTCCTCGAGGACCTGCTCTACGGGGCGGGCGAGACTGGCCGGACGCTGGACAGCGGGACGGCCACCCTCGACGCCGCGTCGCAGGCACTGACGGCGGCGGCCGGCCCATCGCGGACGTCCGCCACCGAGGTGTCGATTGCGGCGACGGCCGCGTTCGTGCCGCGGGCCGATCGCAACGGCGACCCAATCGCCACCTTCGAGATCGTCGACGCGTCGGGCGTCGGCGAGCACGTGGTGGTGGTCGGCGTCACGACCAATCAGACGCTGCACCTGCGGGACCCGCTGACCCGCGACTACCCGGCGACGACCAGCACGATCCGCGGGATCGAGCTGTCGACGGCGGCGATCTCGGCGAGCGTCGTCCAGGACGAGAACCGCATGCACGGCGACTGGCCGATGCGCATCGTCTGGACCTACGCCGACGGCCACCGCTACCAGGAGCAGGTGCGACTGCTCCGCGATGACGCGATCGACATCTCGCGCGATGCCGTCGTCCGCGAGATTCGGACCCTGTTCCCCGACGTCGCAACGCGCATGGCCTACAACGGCAACGACACGCTGCCGGGTCACGTCGGCTCGATGATCCGCCTGCTCCGCGCCGACGCCCTCGGCCGCTCCATCCGGCTCGAGGAGTTCCTCGCCGGCGAGCAAGGCCACTGGGCCGTGGTCTACCGGACGCTATGGCACCTCGCCATGTTGGGCAACGCGCCCGCGCAGTCCGGCGACCCGACCGCGTGGGCCACCCACTGCAAGGCGCAGTTCGAGGCCCGATGGCTCGGGCTGACCGTCGGCGAGGCGGGCCGCGAGGTCGTCGAGCTCGACGGCGCCACGGCCACGACCAGTTCGAGCGATGCATCCGAGTACCGCGAGATCCTGACGGGGCTGTGACCGATGCCGGCGACGACGATCGACACCGTGGAGACGGCGATGCGTGCGGCCATCGAGGCCACGACGCCGCGGATCGTCGAGCAGTCCGGCACCGCCACGTGGCGGCACTATCGGGGCCCGCGACATCCAGGCACCGACGCCCGGTGGTTCCGCTTCCAGTGGGACGACGAGGGCTACACGGTCGGCGGGTTCATGGGCCCGCAGTGGGTCGAGACCGACTACACGCTCTCGATCTTCGTCGACTACGGCGGCCTGCCGGAGCACCGCGTGAAGGTGATCGCCGGCGATGATCTCTACCAGCTGCGCGACGTGTTGAACCGGTTGAAGTCCACCGTCGGTGGGCTCCGATGGGTGGAGGCGATCGACTGGGGATTCTCCCCGCGATCGTCCGACGAGAACCAGGCGCAGGTGCTGCTGCAGTACCTCGTGAGAATCATGAAGGAGAGGGCGTAATGCCGTACGGAAGTGGAATCGAGCGCGAGGTCCTCTACCAGAACGAGTCGACGTTCGCGACCTTGCCCGCTGCGTGGTCGAGCGGCACGCCGTTCCTGTGCATCGACCCGACCAGCGAGGCGATGCAGCAGGCGACGATCGAGAACATGAACTACCGCCAGCGTGCGCTCGCGACTCGCGGCAAGGTGCTGTCGCTGGCGAACGGGACGTGCGGCTTCAAGATCTACCCGCACGGTCGATCGACCGCCGTCGCCGAGGGTGCACGGTCGACGATCACGACCCCCAACTTCCCCATCGCGCACTTCATGCAGAACGCCTGGGGTGGCATCCGCCTCGGCTACTGCTCGGGCCTCGACGGCAGCGGCACGCAGGCCGCACCGGCGCTCGACACCGGCCAGGGCACGAACTGGGCGGCGGGCGACTGGGCGTTCTTCGTGGACGACACGACCGGTGAGGGCGAGTTCCGCAAGATCCTGTCGATCTCGACGGACACGCTGACGCTGTGGGACGGGCACGATCTGTCGTTCTCTCCGGCGTCCGCGGACACTGCAGCCGCGGTGATCCAGGCCTACCCGCACACGAGCGTGCTGGTGAACCCGAACCACGCTTCGCACCTGACGCAGTCGTTCCTGTTCATGGGCGACCTGTCGGACGATGCGCAGCAGGGCGTGGGCGTGAAGCTCAACCTGTCGGGCATCGAGGGCATCGCACCGGGCGAGGCGGCGGCGCTGGTCTTCGAGGGCCTCGTGACGCAGATCGACAACGAGGCGGTTTCGCAGCCGAGCGCGGGCACGCCTCTTGGCGATGCGCCGCTGGTGGTGAGCACGGGCGACGACACAACGGTTTGGATCTCGGCGGTCGGCGATGCGCTGGCGGCCGTGGAGGCGCAGTCGATCTCGGTGACGCCGGGCATCGCGTCGCAGCCGATCACGGGCCCTGGTGGGCTCGAGGGGCGACACGGGTACAACCTCGCGCAGGGGTCGGCCGACGCGGCGATGATCGAGGTCGCCGTCGACTACGACGACGCGTGGAACACGGCATTTGCCGCGGGCACGCGCTACCAGATCCTGATCCAGGTCGGGACGGAGCCAGGTCGTGCATGGGGCCTGGCGGCGCTCAACTGCGAGCTCGCCGAGGACCCGCAGCGCGGGGTGACGACGGACAACACGACGAGCGTGCTGAAGTTCCGTCCGCTCGAGTCCGACGTCTCGACGGCGGCCACCGGCACGGACCTCGAGAAGGTCCGAGCGAAGATCGAGATCCTGTTCTCCTGCGCCCTCGCATGACCCGCACGCGGCCCGGACGGGCCGAGGACACCATGACCGCACCCCCACAGCACAGCGCCACCGCCACGATCCAGGTGATCGTGCAGACCGACAACGCCTGGAACCTCGACCGCTTCGTGGCCGAGGTCAACGAGATGCCGGAGTCATCCGCGGGCGATCACCCGCTCGCGCTCTACTTCTCGGGCAAGACCCGCTACGACCTCGACGCGCCTGGGCGTGTCGGCGAGACGACGTGCACCCCACGAGATTACCTGTTGCCGAGCACGACGCCCGCCCTGTGGACGTTGCGACGGCTGCGGATCGGAGAGGCTTCGAGATGCCGCGACATCGGAGGACGACAGGCGCAGCTCGAGGCCTTCGCGCTGGCGGTGACCTCGTCGACGGTGGTGGAAGTCCCGCCGCAGGGCATCACGCGTCGACTGTCGGACCGCGAGGTCGAGTCGATCGCCGACCAGGTCGGTGCGCGCGTGGTGTGGGAGGTCGGCGAGGCAGCGATGCGCGCGAGCGAAGCTCCGACGAGCGCCGAAAAAAAGCCCTGAGGCTCCTTGCCTGGTCGCGCACCGTTGCGCGGACTGGTGAGGAGCGGGCGTGGAAGACCTACGAGCGGGCCGACTGCACGGGGCTCTGCTCGCAGGCCGGCGAGTGGATCGAGTCGCGTCGCGCCGAGCGAGGCTGCTCGCGCATCGACATCGAGCCGCCGCGCGGAGAGGTTCGCCCGGTGACGATCCACCGGATGGGCTGGATGGGCGCGGCTCAGATTGCGCCGGCCGAGGCGGACGCGATCTCGCGGCGACGAGGGGTCCGGGTGACGGCGAGCCACCCCACGGAGGACCCGGCCGACGGGTGCCCTGGCGGGTGGACGCGGTGCCTGTTCGTGGCGTCGGTCATCCCCTACCTGCGGATGCGGACAGAGGGCGGCGGGCGCAATCCCAACCTGCTGCTCGAGCGCGCGGACGATGACCTGCTGATCCAGTGGGTCCACTACGCCGAGCGCGAGCAAGAGCGCTGGGAGGCGTGGAGAGTCGAGCAGCAACATGGGTGATCACACGACAACGGTGCGGCTCGAAGGCGACTCCAAGTCGCTCGAGGACGCGTTCGCGAAGTCGACGCGGGCCGGCAGCGCGTTCGAGAAGACGATCGCGAAGACGTACGCGCAGACGGCCAGGATGGCCGACGCGCAAGCGAAGGTCGCCGCGTCGTCCGACAAGATCGCATCGGCAGGCGGGCGCGGGCAGAAGGCGCTCGAGCGGCTTGGCTTCGCGGCGCACCAGGTCGTGGGCCAGACGGCATCGGTGAATCAGGCGATGCAGGGCGTGCTCGCAACGCTCGGGCCATGGGGGATCGCGATCGGTGCGGCCGTCGGCGTCGTCATGCACTTCGCCGAGGCAGAGCGCGAGGCCGAGGAGCGCACGAAGGCCCTCACCAAGGCGATCGAGAAGCAGCGGCGCGAGGCACAGTCGCGAGCGGCCGACGCAGCGATCGCGCGGCTCCAGTCCGAGGCCAACGAGGCCGCACGAGAGACGGCGCGGTCGGTGCGTCTCGGCGACATGCGCGAGGAGAAGCGCGTGCTCGAGGAGACGATCGCGATCGAGGAGGGTCGCGGCAACACGACGACCGCGCTCGAGAGCCGGCTCGCGGAGATCAAGGCGGAGGAGCTGCGCACGGAGGCCTCGATCCTGTCGATCGGCAAAGACATCCTCGATCGCGACGAGGAGGCGGCCGTGGCCGTCGAGCGCAAGCGGCTCGAGCTCGAGGCGATCGCCGTGCTGCGGGACAACGAACTGAAGAACCTACGCGCACAGGGCGAAGAGGAGAAGAAGCAATCGCGCGGCGGCGGCCGCAAGGGGAAGACGCAGCAGTCGGCCGAGTTCCTGGCCGAGCGCAACCTGGCGCGCTTCGGCGGCGCCTTCGACCGCGGATCGTCCGATACCCGCGACTTCGAGGCCGGCCGGCTCGCAGCGGCCAACGACCGCGTCGGCTCGCAGCTGCAGCGCGGGTCGGTCGATCCGAAGGAGGCGATCTCTGCGAAGGAGCGTGAGCGCGATGCGACGCTGCGTCTGATCGACGTGGAGCGCGCGCGCGCGGAGCAGCGGACCACGTTTTTCGGCACTGCGTTGACGGACCACGACGCGGAGATGCAGCGCATCGAGGCGGAGCGTGCCGCAAACGAAGCATTCTACGCGTTCAAGGAGAACGCGATGGCCACCGAGATCGACAAGATCGCGGTGCGAGAGGATGCACGGCAGGCGGCGCACGAGTTCGAGCTGGCCCGCATCGCCGAGGAGCAGGCGGCCGAGGAGCAGAAGATCGCGAGGATCAACCGCGCGACGACGATCGCGAAGGATGCGGCGGGGACGGTCATCACCGGCATCCTCGCGACCAATGACGCACGCAAGGCGGCGAGGAACGCAGCGCTCGCGCAGGGCAAGACGGAGGCCGAGGCAGCCCGCGCAGCGAAGATCGCAGGCATGCAGTCGACCGCGTCGACGCTCGAGAACATCCGCAACGTCGCGATCGTGAAGGCACTGGAGCAGGGAGCGATGGCGATCGCATCGTTCGCGATGCAGGACTACGTGGGCGGCGGTCTGCATCTCGCAGCCGCGGCGGCGTTCGGTGTCCTTGCGGGAGGAGCAGGTGCAGGCGCGAGCGCGCTCAACAGCCGGGCGGCGTCGATGCAGCGAGCGGACTCGCAGTCGAGCTCGACCGGTGGCAGCGGCTCCGGCCGAGGCAGCCGAGGCGGGTCCGGTGGCGGAGGTGGTGGCTCGCCGGGCAGCGACAGCCCGATCCCGGGATCGCCCGGAGCAGGCCCTGGCGGTCCGGGCCCGACGATCCCCAGCACGGCGCCGCCGCCGGGCGGCTCGACCGGCAGGACGTTGCAATTCAACGGCCCCGTCAACCTCTACGGCACGCCGCATCGGGAGTTCCTGCGGATGATCGATGAGGGTCTCGAAACCGAAGTGGCGCACACGCGCCGAAGGGCGGGGTCCTGATGCCCAGCAGCGCATGGCTCGTGGGCGCCTACCGGCTGCCCGATCAGACCTTCACCGTCGACGCCACGCCGGCGCCGGTCTCTGCTGTGCACGCGTACCTGCGGCACTCCACGTCGGCATTGTCGCTGCTGCAGATCGTGCAGGACGCGATCGACGACACCGGCGGGCCGACCAGCACGGTCACGATCCTGCGGAATCGTCGGGTGCGCATCGCGCTGAACTCCACGGCGGACATCGCATGGTCGACGGCGACGACGCTGCGAGACCTGCTCGGGTTCACGCAGGGCGACCTGAGCGGCTCAACGACGTACACCGCGGCATCGATCTCGCCGTTGCTGTGGTCGCCGGGCTACCTCGCGACGCCGCGGACGATCTTCGGCGTCGATGGCTACTCGGTCGACCACCAGTCGATCTACAAGAGCGACGACGGTACCGAGGTCTACTGCGCGCACTACGGGTCGGAGACGTGGCAGGGGCTGGAGTGGCAGCACATCGTCCCCGAGCGCTTGCGCGTCGACGACTCCAGCGACGGCGGCGGGACATTCCACGAGTTCTGGGAGCAGTGCGCGAAGCTCCGGCGCCGGTTCACCTACTACGAGTCGATCTCCGAGGACGACGCGTCGACGAGCAACGTCACGTGGACGACGGGCCGCGGCCCGTACGTGATGCGGGCAGAGGCGGACGGCGATTGGTACCGGCGCAACGTGGCGAACGCCGAGGTATCCAGCCCGCTGACGCTACCCCTTCACCAGCTGGCGGAGTTGTCGTAGATGCCGACGACGACCGAGCTTTCGGCGATGACGGACAACGAGTCCGCGCTGGTCGTGCTGTTCGACGGCATCGAGCCCGCGTTCACCGATGATGCGCAGCTCGCCGGGCTCACGACCGGCACGGGGCACTCGATCCGCCTGGGCCTGACGCGCGACGGCCTGTCGTGGCGAATCGCCTGCGACCTGCGCACGGGCATGCTGCTCGACAGCCCGGTGACCTTCACGATCTACGATTTCGAGGGCGACCTCGCACGGCTGTTCGGCGCCAACGACGATAGCCAGCAGTCGCTCGGTGACGTCCCGCTGGGTGCTGGTCTTGCGATCCACCCGTCCGACGACCTCACGTCGCGAACCGATCTCCACGGGCTCAACGTCGGCGTCGAGCGCATCGGCAGCTCGGGCCAGCGGCGCCGGTACCCGTGCACGCCGGACTTCGAGGTCGGCCTCGAGCACGGCCTGTCGCTGCCCGAGTTCGACTTGGTCGGCTCGCCGGTCTCGGACAACCCGATCGTGTGGACGGGTCGCCGGGTGGTGCTCTACCGCTGCTTCCGCGACCACGTGACCTACCCGAGCAGGTCCGCGGGCCAGACGGCGTGGCGGCCGTTCTCCGAGGCTGTGCGGCTGTGGTGGGGCACGCTGCGCGACGAGGGAGAGGTCAGCGGTCGGGCGTGGTCGCTGCGTGCGGACGGCCCCGAGTCGTGGCTACGCAAGCCGCTCGCGATCGCCTACCAAGACAAGCCGGTTCGCGCGGTCGGAGAGGTCACGCTCGTGACGTCTGGCGACGAGCGCGAAGACGGCATGCTGGTGAACCTCTACACGACGTCGAGCAGCGGCGGGATCATCGATGATCAGTACGGGCTGCAGCAGTTCGTCACGTTCATCACCGGCACCACGACCGACGCGATCCGGCAGGACGTGATCGACGAGATCGCGGCGGCATCCGCAGCGACTGGCACCGATGGCGTGTGGGAATCGCAGACAGGATTCCACGTGTCGATGGACAGCGAGGGCGCCATCCGCATCGCTGTCGGAGCGGCAACCGCTGGCGCCGGCGTGATGCAGCTGTGCCTGCACCGCAAGGTCTGGGCGCTGCTCGGGTTCGACGTCGACCTGCAGAACGCGCTCGAGCCCGCCGACGACGAGCCGCGGGCGATCTCGTTCCAGCCGGTCGGCGAGCACGTCACGTTCCTGACCCCCGGGCCGGACTACTGGTACGCGCAGATCGTGACCGGCTCGACGGGGCCGGACTTTCCCGCCGGCCTCAACAACGGCGGGGCCACGCGGGTCTACCGGCCCTGGTACGACAGCGGCACGCACGTGCTGCTCGCCGCGCTCAACTACGGGCGCGGGCAGGTCTTCCGGCTCGGCGATGCGGCCGTCGGCGCCGGCGCGTCGCAGTCGACGGTGGTGCATCCGGGCCAGCTCGATCGGCCGCCGGCGAGCGACCTCACCGACTACACCGAGCCGCGCAGCATCGACGGCACGCCCGTCGACCGGCAGGGCCTGTGGCTGTTCTTTGGCAAGCGGCGGTTCGCCGGCAGCGAGGAGGCCTTCGACGAGTACTGGTGGGCGCGCGCGAGTTGGGCGAATGCCGGCGGCCAGCAGGATGGCTGCGTGTTCGGTGACACGATCGTCGTGACCGAGTGGCTGGACTCCGGCCTCTTCGGCACGACCTCGCGCGGGGCGGTGCGCAGCGACTGGGTCGCGCGGACCGAGACGATCGACGAGGACGACGGGCAGGTCATGGCCGTGCCGGTGCTGTGCCTCGGGTACTCGCAGGGCTCCGGCCTCGACCTGGCGCACGTCGTGCTGCAGCGCCTGCTGCTGACCACGGGAACTAGCGACGGGTGGTCGAGCTACAACCTCGACGCGACCGCGACGCTCGACGCCGGCGACAACGAGCCATCGGGCGCGCACGTCGTCCGCCGCGACGGCGAGGTGGCTGCGCTCGGGCTCGGCATCCCGGCGGAGTACGTGCACACTCCCGAGGCCTTCGCGGCCGAGGCCGCCAAGCTGCCCAATCCGCAGTTGCTGAACACCAAGACGGTGTTCTCACCGGGCTACCAGTCGATCGACGCGATCCGCTCGATCGTGCAGTCGATGGGGTGGGCGATCCACCTCCGCGATGGCCGCTACGGCGTGTGGTGCCCGGCCGACCCTGTGACGCTCGCCGACGCCTCGATCGTGCTCGATCGGTCCGTGCGAGCGGTGACCTACAAGCGCCGCCGCGAGCTCGAGCAGGACCTGCGGAAGTGGGCGCCGATCGACCGGTGGAGCTTCGCGACCGCATGGACTCCGCACCTCAACCGGGCATCCCGCACGCTCGAGCTACGCTCGACCGACGTCGGCGCGCGCTACCGGTCCGGCGACGTCGAGCAGAAGGTGATGGCGCACGCGATGCGGCAGGACGGCGGCCGCGTCGAGCGTGTGGCCCAGCTGTCGCGCTGGTGGGCACTGCGGCACTTCGAGGTCCGCGGCTACCCGGTGCCGATGATCACCCACGGCCAGCGCATGTGGCCGGGGACGATCGTGCGGCTGACGGACCCCGAGCTCGTGGACCCGTCGGGGTCCTACGGCGTCGAGAACCGCCTCGCGGTGGTGACCGGCGTGCGAACGACGATGGGCGTCAACGAGGGGATCACGACGGTCGATCTGCTGGTGTTTGCCGACCGCTCGAACACGCCGAGGCTCCACGCCTTCTCGGCCCGCGGCATCGGCTACGACGAGGCGACGGACGATCTCTACGTCGCGGACAACTGGCTTGGCATCGAGTCGGATGGCACGTGGAGCGATGCGGCGTTCTTCACCGAGCCGCTCTACACCGCGATCGCGCAGTACGGCGGAGACGCGGTGATCGAGTGGTGGCAGTGGGACGGCGAGACGATCTCGCAGACGGGGGCCGGCACGGTGTCGTCAGTGTCGACCGTCTCGGGATCGTCGCGCATCCGCCTGACATCGACGTCTGGAACCTACTACCGGGACATGGACACGATCGTCGTCCTTCGCCCGACGACGACCGCCAATGCAGCTTGGATCGACGCCCTCTACTCGCCGATCTGCAACGACGCCGGCACATGGACCGACGTCGCCGCGACGACCGACGGCTACCCCTGGGAGACCTGACCGATGCCAGTGACATCCATCGACCTCGACGACGGCCTTGCGTCGCTTCTCGCCGGAGACCTGGCGGCACTCGACGTGGACATCGTCGCACCGACGACACCATCGCCGGTCGAGTTCGGCGAGGACGTTCGCGCGGCAGTCCAGGCACTGATCACGCGCGCGCAGTCGACTCCGCTGGTGGTCGACTCGTCGACGACGCTGCAGTCGCTGACGAACGACACGACGCCGACCGACATCCTTGGCCTGTCGATCCCAGGCGGGACGCTGGTGGCGGGCGACATCCTGGAAGTTCGAATGCATGGCCGCTACACGAACGACAGCGGTTCATCTCGGACCATCGCGCACACGCTCGCGCTTGGAGGGACGACGCTGTGGGCCGCGACGGCTTCGTTCGTCGACGACAACGTGTTGTGGACGACGCTGGATTGGCACTTCCGCATCTACGTCGTCAGCAGCACCACTGTGCGCATGGTCGGCAACATCCGCAACGGCGCGACGAATGCCGCGACCACGGGTATCGGTGCGTTCGGCGTGTCGCTGCGGCAGGACGTGGCGATCGGAAGTCAGTCGGGCGCAGCCGGCACGACGACGACGGTTCCCGATCTCGGCAGCACGCGAACGCTGTCGCTGACGGTGACGCACAGCGCAGCCTTCACGACCATCATTCTCGAACGCTTCGGCTACACCGCGGTGCGACTGAGGGGCTGAGCCGATGCCTTGGTCCAGCTGGACATCGTTGTGGGGCGTTGCCTCGTACATGCAGGGCTACGACCCGCATGCGAAGCAGTCGACGAGGTATCTCGCGCGCGGCTCGTCGATCACGTCGTGCGCGACGGACCTGTCGCAGTACGCGACGAACCTGACGGCCGGGACGAGCGTGGTCTACGAGAGCGGCACCACGCGGTTCAACCGCGGGGAGCCGCGGACCATCGGGCTCGCAGTGGCCGCGAACAACACGGACACCGGCACGCTCTACCGCCACGGGACGGGCGGAAACCTCGAACTGCTGCAGTTCTCGTCGGCGAACACGATCCGTGTCTACGTCAACAACACCCTCGTGTTGACGTACACCGTGACCGGGCTCGGCGCGTCGCGGGACGACCTGATCATCGCGTGGATCTCGGAGGCGAACCCGGACACGACGGGCGCGAGCGATGCGGTGCAGTCGTGGCTGCTGGTGTGGAACACGACCGATGGCACCTTCGACCGCACCCGCTTCGCGCACGCGACCAAGACGCTGCAGTCGACTACCGCGTACTGGGGAGCCAACGACTCGATCGGGACATCGGCCTTCACCGGCACGATCACCGAGCTGTGGTTCGAGAGCCGCTGCCAGTCGGCGACGGAGATCGCAGTGGACCGAGTCGAGACGCGCTCCGAGCCGTCGTCGGTCGTCGAGCAGGACAGCGAGCACCAGGGCATCCCGGTGACGCCCGACACGATCGACTCGCGCAACTACCACCACGGCCCGTCGCTCGCGTGGGCAGCTGCTGCGACGCGGGCGTTGTACCGGCGGACGCTGTCGCCGCTGGTCAACGAGCGTTGCCGCGTGGTGCCGGCTTGGACGGCTTCACTGCTCACCGGTGGTGACCCCTTCATCCGCACTCCGCCGGGCGCGACAGGATGGGCGGCCCACCTGGGATGGCTGCATGCGGCCCCGGTGTCCGAGACCTGCACGCACGCGTGGGTGCGGGTACACGTGCGGTCGGCGGTGTCCAGTGGTGCGGCGGTGCCGATTGGCGTGCGGCTCTACTCGCACTCGCGTCCGCCGGGCTCGCTCGACCTGGCCGTCGACGCTGGGTCGCCCGAGCCGCTGGAGTCCTACTACCTCGAGCAGCAGTTCACGCGCGACGAGACCGGCGGGCTCGGCGAGTACACCGTGATGGGTCTGGTGCCGATCGCCCGCGGTGTGTCGGGCGTGCACGAGGGGATGACCTACTTCTCGCTGGCGTTGCGCGTCGACCCGGCGAGTGCGTCGGCGAACGACGCGGCCGAGACGATCACGGTGAGATCGATCCACGTCGTCCCGTGCGTGCGTGAGAGCGCGGGCGGCTTACCCTTCGCGGAGTCCATCGCATGAGCGACACGGAGTACAAGACCAAGGCGCTCGTGGGTCTCTCGCCGATTCGGCCGGGCCTCGGGCAGCTCGCGCCCAACACCACGTGTCGATGGTCGCCGCTCGGCGCACTGGGCCGCGCGCAGGACACGGTCCCCGCGAGCTCGCGTCGGGTGATCGCGTCGTGGTCGCTGTCGGGCGCGGATGAGTGGGCGCAGCCCGATGGGTCCGTCGACCCGAACATCGGCGGGGTGTCGCCGCAGAACTACCCGACGAACACATGGCGCACGCTCGGAAGCTACATCGCGAACGTGACTCCAGGCTGCGAGCTGCGTGCGCACGTGATGTTCTGTCCGGCAGGGCTCGTTCACAAGCAGATCGTCGGCGTCTGGACCAGCGATGGCGCGTGGGCGGAGGCTCGAGTCGCGGCTACGTGGCGATTCTCCGGGGCCACCGATGGACCGAACTACCACGCGATCACGATGCCGGGCTCGCTGCTCGGAACCTACGGCGGCGCCGAGAACACGGCGGATGGCGGCAACTGGGCATCGCTGCAGCACCGCAAGATCGACGGGATCCGTCCGACGGACTTCGCCAGCAGTCCACCCGTCGGCGCCGCCTACTCCGAGTGGTCGACCGTGACGCTCGAGCTGCAGGTGCGCGGAGGGTCCCGCGTCGTCGGCTTCGTCGTCTACGAGGTCCCGCTCGCGCACGTCTCGAATCACGACGAGGCCGGCCTGTTGTCGGTGCACGCGATGCCGGCCGGGCCTGCGCTCACGCCGGTGCCGATGATCAAGGCGCCGGACGGCACCAGCTACGAGGAGCATCGCCACGGCACGCGGCGCGTGGCGCAGGTGGCCGCTCGCCAGTCCGACAGGCTCGGGCCTCGCATCATGCAGTGGACGGCATGGGACGAGACCACGATCGACCCGCTCACCGATACGGGGCCCGATCCGGTGACGGTGACGAGCACGAGTTACGTCTCGCTCCTGAGCGCGTCGATCACGACCTACGGCACCGACGATCCTGGGTGGGTCGTTGCCGGCGCGCACGCCCAGCTCCACCGCCTGTGCGACCCGCAGCTGATCCTGCGGCGCGAGGCATCCGTGGTGCCGGTGCGCGTTCGCGTCGACGCGTCACGCAGCGCAGGCACGGGCACGGTGCGCGTGCAGTGCGGGCTCTACGAGTGGGTGGACGTGTCGGTCAGCGGTGCGCGTGACTGGTACGAGGCGACCGGCTACCTCGAGTCGCAGGTGCACGCCGACCACGACGCAGCGCCGCTCGAGGTCTTCGCTCTCGTCGCGAGCGGGACGCTGTCGATCTACGGCATCTCGATCGACTACGGCACGTGGTGACCGCTACAGGTCACACATCGCGCCGTGGAAGTTGTCCTGAATCCACTCGCAGGAAGCCTGGTCACCAGCGGCACACCGCTCGATGTTGATCTTGTAGCCGGCGGAGCATGGGTCGCACGCTGCGAGCGAGAGACCGATACCGACGAGAGCTGCTGCGATGATGCTTCGGATGCGAGTCATGATGTCCTCTGTGCTGCCAGGCACACGATAGTGGTAGCACCAGCGACCGCGACCGTCGACCGGATGCGGAGCGCGTTCTTGTAAGTCGCGTAGAACGCATGGTGTCACGGCCTAACACGCGATATTCGCGATCGGTGTCGATTGTTCCTGGCGTCTGAGAGAACCGGCCGTATTATTCAGACATGGCCCGGCGCGACGCGGGCTGACCCGACCTCGCGCCACACCCGCCCCGTACCTCGAGAGAGGACGGGGCTTTCGGGGTGTGACCACCTCGACCCCCACCCACTACGCGATCCTGACCGACGTCACCCCGAACCGCGCCACCGTCGTGCGCGTCGTCGAGGGCGAGTGCGAGCCGGACCGCCGGCTGGCCGCTCCGATCACGTGCGAGGAGCTGCCCGTCGAGGGCGAGCGCGTGTGGATCCGGCGGGAAGGCTCCGCCGTCGTGGCCGTCGTCGCCCGGCAGTGACCACCGCCCGCACTCACCCGCCCCGCCGTCGAAGGACGCGCGGGGCTTCGGCGGTAGGAGACCACGACGATGCCCGAGCCCACCCTCCGCCCCTGCGGCTACCCGCCCACCCCCATCGAGCACACCGTCGACGCCCAGGGCTTCGTGCTCGTCGGAGGTCTCCGCGTCCCCCACACCGCCGCCGGAGACCACCTCCGCTGGACGCCGAGCTGCATCACGAACTGCGCCCGGTGCCACCGCCACAACGTGCCGCAGATCATGCACGTGGTCGCGCAGCTCGACGATGTCGTGCCGGGCGGCGTGCAGTACTTCACCGCGATCAAGGACATGCGCCGCCTGTGCGACGAGTGCGCTTTCCTCGATGCCCTCGCCGCGACTGGCGGTGCACCGTGACCCCGGCATGGCGAGTCGCCGCCGCGCTCGCGCTCGCGTGCGGGCTCGACTGGGGGCGGTGGGTGGCCGGCCGCGACGGTTGGTGTGGGCGTCGGACGTGCCCGCCCGACCTCGACGGCCAGTGCCGATGCGCATCACCACCCGTCCCCGACCCCTCCGACGCCGCGGCGTACCTGGCCGACTGCGCGCGCCGTGGCGTCGAGCCGGGGCCGCTGCCGTCGCTGGAGTATCGCCCCGATGCCGGGCTGTGGTGGGCGGTCGAATGCTCTCCGCACGACGCGAGCATCGTCGTGCACGTGGGCTACGACTACCCCAAGCTGTGCATCGTCGTGCACGTGGGCTACGACTACCCCAAGCTGTGCATCGTCGTGCACGTGGGCTACGACTACCCCAAGCTGTGGACGCTCTGGGGCCCGGGCGCGAGCACGCAAGGCGACCACGCGAACCTGCAAGCGTGTTTCCGCCGCGCGCACCACCAGATGGTGGAGTGCTCTCTGCGGCTTGTCACCGCGGCCGCGGCCGCACTGGAGACCGACGGTGGCTGACGCGACCGACATCGAGTGCTGGTGCGACACGGACGCGATGCTCGTCGAGGGCGTCGCCTACGAAGACGGGCAGGTGATCCCGTGCCCGGACTGCGGGTATCGGTGGTCGGTGTCGTGCGACAGCGAGACCCCGCCGCATCTGATCGACTGCGACCTTGGCTTTGCCGACGAAGGAGACCACGACCATGGCTGACCAGCACAACGACGACGTCCACATCCACGTAAGACCGCGAGATGACGGGCAAGGTTGGGCGATCGACGTCTACGACGGGCGCCGCGCATGGACCAAGACCCACCTCGGAGAGAGCCCTCTGAACAAGGCCGAGGCCCACAGGCTGGCTCACAAACTCCGCGACCCGAAGTTTTACACCGCGCGAACGAAGCGCGCGGTTAACAGCCTGACCATCGAGCGCGGGCCGAAGGCGGTGCCGCATGAGTAGCGCCGGACACGAGTGGACGAAGCACGAGCGCGAGGGCTGGTCCGTCTGCTCGCGCTGCGGGATGGTCCGCAACTACGACCGCGAGACGACGACGTGCAGCGGCGCATTGTCGAAGATCCGGCAGCGCAGCGAGATCGAGGACTGCGGCCAGGATGGCGTGTGCGCGCTTTCCCCAGGCTGCAACCGGCACTGGGAGGAGCGAAACCGCGAGCTGGTGCGCGAGCGGGATGAAGCACGGGCTTTCCTGCGACGAACGGCAATGACGGGAGGATCGATCGTTTCGTCTGCCGCCATGACGGCGACACAGATCGCCATCGCGCGGGCTGCCGATCGCATGCTCGTCACACCCGATGGCTACGGGTTCGTCTACATCCCTGGTCCAAGGTTTTGTGCGTGCGGCCGCGTCGAGTCGGATTGCGACCAATCACGCGCGTCGTGTCCCAAGGCCGACCCCGCGAGCGAAGGCGACGACGAGACGGACATCATCATCGCCGGGAGACAAGTGCCATTCGTGCAGGTTGGCATGATCGTGCATCCAGACGACTGCCTGAACTGCGAACGCGACGGCAGCCCTCTGTGGTGCTCGGCGCTGGTCTGCGACATCCACGACGACGACGAGACTGCGAGATTCGGCATGATGGCGACGCTGCTCTTTCGCAACGGCGAGCGCCGCGAGGAGCCGTGTGACGAGTTGCGTCGGCGCTGGCGCCTGGCTCGCGATTTCGATCAGGGCAGAGTCTACACCGGGCGCTGGGGGGCTATCCCGCGCGGATCGGTCTGGCCCGTGGCGGAAGTCAACGAGGACGCATGAGTTCGTGCAGAGCAACGAATGCGAACGCTGGTAGCGTGCTGCGCCGCCGCGACGACGGCGACCACCTGATCGACCTCATCCGCCGCCGCAACGCGGCCGAGCCGCAGGGGCCGGCATGAGCGCGTGGGTCAAGCTCGTCACGTCGTGTGCGGACTGCCCGCTCGATCACGACGACGATCGCAACGGACGATGGTGCGCGCATCCTGGCGTCGTGCAATCGCAGCGGCTGAAGCAGTCCGACGATCGCCTCCCGCGGGGCTGCCCCCTGCGCCGCGAGCAGCTAATCATCGCGAGGGCCCCGAAGACATGAGGCGCCGACCATCCAAGGCCGCCACCAACGCGCCGCCCGTCGACACCGCGCGCGTCACCGTGCACTGCACCTCGGCCTCCTGCGGCTGGTCGACACAGCGCCGCCGCGAGACCGCACTCGAGCGTCCGTGCCTGCGGTGCGGCGCCGAAGTCCGCCTCGTCGACGTGGGCGCCGGCCGACCGCGCCTGCCCGAGGACCAGCGCCGCGTGCTGATGCGCCTGTGGGTCCTGCCCGCGACGATCTCCTGGCTCGACGAGCTCGGGCTGTCCGGCGCCGAGTACCTGGACGAGGGCGCCGCGCGGGCGAAGCGAGCTCGGCGAAACACAAAGGCCCGGCGCGCGTGAAGCAGGCCAGGCCCTCGGTCCCCCACCATCCTGGCAGACGTGGGGGCGGTCAGCGGAGGACGCCGAAGATGAGCGACGCCGACACCCGAGGTATGCAGTAGCACCCGCGCAAACGCAAGGGCGCACTTTCTACTTGACGCCGGCGCCAACCGGCTGCATCACAGATCGGCGGGCTGGCACCCGCGAGGGAAGCGAAGAAGATGACCACCCACTACCAGCGGAAGCGCGCGAACGCGCATTCACTCCCGATCGACCCGGGCTCTCTGGACGTCGGCTACGAAGAGGCGGAGGCGATGGCCGATGAACTGCTCGGTCCGCCGGTCGACTCACACGTGAGCCGGGCCTACGCGCCGTCGTCCGACGTGAAGCGCGGAGGCGACGTCGAGCTCGCGATGGCGGTTGTCGCGAGGAAGGTCGGAGGCTCGCAGTGAAGAAGGCCAGCGAAGCGCGCGAGGCAACCCGCCTCGCGCTGGAGGAGGTGCGCATGGCGTGCCTGCGAATCGAGATCATCGCGGCTCGGATGCGGAGGACTGCATGACGATGCCGGAGCCACTGTGGATTGCGTTGCTGCTAGTCGGCGCGCTGATGCTGTTCCTTGCTTGGGCGTGGAGGACACGATGACCAATGACCCCTACTGCACGGCCACGCCTGTCCCCTCGATGGGAAGCGTGGCGCTCGTCCGCATCCGAGATGAGGGCGGCACCGCCATCGGCTCGGCACACCTGTTCGCCAGCGGGCGCGCGTGGGCCCGCGACGACCGCCACGGCCTGACCTCGTGGCACGACTCGCTCGAGCTGGCGATCGCCGAGGTCCGCCGTCGCTGCCTCTGCGCAGCGCGTCACGAGGCGGTGTGCCCATGAGCCTCGACGAACTGATCCGGCTCCAAGCAGGGGCCCTCGACGCCATCCTCTCGATGGCGATGATGCGGCCGCACGTCGAGCCGCTGCCCACTGGCTGGCGCGTGATCGTGACGACACGCAGCGACGCGCCGCCGATCACCGTGGAGACGACGCGGACCGATCTGGTCGGGCTCGTCGACGCTCTGCAGCAGACACACGCACGGTGGTCGCTGGCCACAAGGAGGGTCGAGTGATTACGGACCAAGACTACGAGCAGGCTCTACGCGATCTGCACATCATCACGGACCAAGACTACGCGCAGCCTCTACGCGATCTGCACGTCATCACGCCGTGGGCTCGCATTCACGAACGCGCAGCTTTCATCGCGAGCATGCGCGAGGTGGACGATGCCTATCGCAAGTTGAGCGACATCATCACCTCAGGCCCCGGCGGAGTAGGACTGCACGCGTACGAGCAGGCGGTCCGCGAAGCTGCGCAAGCACTGCGCATCCTGCTCGATCTGCACTGCCCGGTGGTGTCGACATGATCGCCGGACGACTGGATGACCTGTTCATCCGCGAGGAGGTGTCGTGGCACGAGTTCGCCGACGACCCGCGCGAGTACGACGCTCCGCCGCGCTGCCGCGTCAGCCAGCTCGAGCCAATCGAGGTGTCCGTGGACTACACCGACGAGGACGGCACGGAGTTCGAGTGCGTCGTCGCGCTCGACGGTGAGTCGCGGGCGGCGTGGGTGGACGCGTGGGTCAAGGGCGACCGTGTCGAGCTCGACGCGGACCAGCGCGAGGCGATCGTCAGGCTCGCGATGGAGAGCCGATGAAGGCGCACGAGTATCACCAGATCCGGGCGTGGTCGGCATCCTCGAACGAGGACTACCTTGCCGACCCGACGCGCTACTTCCTGTGCCACGTGGAGCGCTCGATGGAGCGCGGCGCACCGACGCAAGAGACCGAGGTCGGGACCGGATGTCACTCCCTCGTGCTCGAGGGTGCCGAGGCCTACGAGCGCAGCGTGGCGATCTGGCGCGGCGGCCCGACCGAGGAAGGGCGCCACTCGATGCGTCGCGGCACGAACGCGTGGAAGGCCTTCGAGGTCGAGGCGCGGAAGGCCGGCAAGGCGATCGTCAGCGAGACCGACAACGACACGATCGAGGCGATGGCGACGGCGCTGCATGGCCACGCCGATGCACGAAAGCTGCTGTTCGATCTGCCGGGCCTTGCCGAGCACACGTTGCAGTGGTCGATCAACGGCTGGCCCTGCAAGGCGCGGCTCGATCGCTACCTGCGAGCCCAGCGTGTGATCGTGGACCTGAAGACCACGGCAGCCGACAGCTTCGCTGACGTCATGCGGCAGGCCGCCACGCTCGGGTACCACCGCAAGGCGGAGTGGTACATGCGTGGGCACCAGGCCTGCTACGCCGAGCCGGCGCGGGCCTTCGTGTTCGTGTCGGTTCGCAGCCACGCCCCGCACCACGTCTGGGTCTGGCGCTTCGATTCGGACTGGGAGACGGCTGCGCGCATCGAGGTCGACGAGATCGTGGCAGGCATCCAGTCGCGCATGGAGTCCGGCGACTGGCGTCCGCGTGAGTGCCACGGCCTGCAGGTGGCGAGCCCGCCGCTCTACCTGATGCGGTCGGAGACACGCGACGAAGTCGACCGGCGTCGACGAGAGGAGTTCGCAGCATGACCGAAGCACTTGCCATCCCAACGCCTGCACCGCTCGCCTACTCCGAGATGAGCGACGAGCAGCGCCTGATGCTCAAGCAGGTTTGCGCCGGTACGAACCTGAACGATCAGCAGTTCGCGCTGCTGTGCGAGGTCGGCAAGCGCACCGGGCTCGACCCGCTGCGGCGCCAGATCTACGGGCTGATCTTCCAAGGCCGGTTCGTCGTGATGACCGGGATCGACGGCTTCCGCGCGGTGGCTCGCCGCAACGGCCTCGCCGGCATCGAAGCCCCTCGATTCGACTACGTCGACGAGCAGAAGCGCATCCCATCGGCATGCGAGATCACCGTGCATCGATGGGGACGCGGCGGCAAGGAGAGCTACACGGCTCGCTGCCTGTTCCGCGAGTTCGCGCGGTTCGGTCGCGACGGCAAGCTGATGGGGCCGTGGCAGACGTCGCCACACCACATGCTGGCGAAGTGCACCGAAGCGCTCGCGCACCGGATGGCGTTCACGGAGTGGATGGGCGGCGTCTATGAGCGCGACGAGTTCCCGCGCGAGCACGTTGTGCGTCAGCAGCAGCCTGCGACAACCGTCGACGAGTTGATCTCGGAGCCTGCCGACGAGCCCGCCGAAGTGATCTACGACGACGACCCGACTGCGAAGGACGCACCATGAGCCACGCAAACGAGAGCGCCGGCAAGCGCGGCGACGGGGCCAGGGGGCCCGCGCCATGTGGATCTCAGCGTCGACGGGTGACGAGCGCATCCGTGCGTGCGCTCATCGGAACGGGCCAGCGTGAGGGAGCACCACGGGAGCCCGAGCGCGGGCGGGCGGGCCGGAGAGGCGGTCGGGAGGAGTTGGCCTGGGCCACGTCTCTACCACGTGGCCGCGTGGCTGCGGACGAAGTTGAGGACGGACCGTCGGCAGCAGCGGTGCGAAGGGCAGCGACGGGGATGGGCGACATGATCGCGGATCGAGGTGACGCCGGCGGGGCGGCCGCCCGCAGCGGCGGGCTCTCGGCGCGCGCGGCGGCGCAGCGGCGCACGCGCGACGAGGGACGCGTGAGCACCATCGATTCCATTCGTCTCGTTCTGCGCGTCAACCCCGGCGACGTCTCGAACAACCGACGACACGTGCCCGAGTACGACCGGCGCCGTCGCCCGACCGGCCGACTCATCCTTTCTCGCGAGTACAGGAGCGGGCTGGACGAGATGGCGCTGCAGGTCGCATCGCAGCGCCACGCCGAAGGATGGACGACGGTGCGCAAGCCGTCGTTCGTGACGGTCTCGATCGTCACCTACTGGCCCACCTGGCAGGGCGACGTCGACGCGACGAGCAAGGCGAGCATCGACGCACTGCAGCTCGGTGGCATCGTCGAGAACGACCGCCAGTGCCTGCCCGTCACGCTCAACCGCGCCGTCGACAAGGAGTCGCCGCGCATCGAGATCGAGGTTGTTCGTGGCTGAGCGCGCGCGGCACTGGATCAAGCTGTGGGTCGCGTGGCTCACGACGCCGGCGCACGTCGAGTTGAGCGGCGGAGCCCTCGGCCTGGGGCCGCTGCTGCTCCTGCTGGCCACGTGGGATGGCGAGTACGACTCGGGCGGGTGGCTGCTCGCCGAGGACGGCTCGCCGATCAGCCGCGAGGCGCTGGCTCGAGCGACCCATCGGACCCGGCAGCAGCTCGACCGCGAGCTCGCGGAACTGGTGAAGTGCCGGACCCTCACCGTCCGCGATGACGGTGCGGTCGGGTTTGCCCGCTACGGGCACTGGCAGGAGACGTCGTCGGCGACACGCACCAGGCGTTACAGAGAGCGTCACCGTGACGCGCCATGTGACGCACGCGGTGACGGAGATGTGCGCGCACAGTTCGTGATTTGTGACGCACAGACGGAAGACGGGAGACGGGAGATTAACAAACCACCCCCAACCCCTCCGCCAGCGGAGGGGGGTCCTGTCCTGGTCTCGCCTTCGGCTGCACCGGCCAAGCCCCGCCGCGGAAAGCCGAGGCGCACGCCGCCCGACGGCTTCGCCGAGGAGTGCTTCGCGACGCTGGTGGCCGCCTGCCGCGAGCTGAGCCCGGGCACCGCTGCCGGTCCCCGCCGGCTCACCGACGGCATGCGGGACAGCCTGGCGAAGCTCTACGCCGCCGAGGAGCCATCGGCCGCCGAGTGGGCCCTGGCGGTCCGCAGGCGCCTCGAGCTCGACAGGGCGGGCGACCGCTACGGGTCGCTGACCTGGGAGCACCTGTGCCGTCCTGCGAGCTTCAGGCGGTACCGGGACGCCGTCGATGCGGGGGCTGCCGACGTGGCGCCGGTGGACCTCGACGCGCTCGGAGAACTGCCCGACTGGGAACCCGCGGGGGCTGAGCCATGAGCGACCAGCTGGACATCGGCGCCATCCTCGGCCGCCTGCGCACCACGATCCGCCGCCGGCCCACCGACCTCGAGGCCCGCGACCACTTCGCGAGCTGGTGGGAGGCGCTGCACTGCGAGCTTGCGGCGGCCCGTCGGGACCAGGTGTCCGGCCTGGTGCTGCTGCGGGTGTCGGCGGAGGACGTCGAGCACGCTCGCCGGATGGCCGCGTGGGCCCGGCACAGCGCTGCGGACCTGGCCTGGCAGGAGCAGCCCGACAACGTCTACGCGCTGCGTGAGTGGCAGCGCGCGCGGCCGAAGGACGACGACCAGCACGACGCGAAGGCGGTCTACGCCGCGCTGCCCGAGCGCGTGCGGGCGTGCCTCGCACTGCGGCCGCGAGCACCCGATCGACGCGACATCCCGGTGGCCCGACCGTCGCAGCACATGCCGCCGCGGTGGCCGCCCATCCGGCCCGGCGTGCTGTGGTCGGAGTACCTGCGCGAGCTGCTGAGCGAGTTCCGCCGCATTGCCGGCGTGGAGGAGGACTGATGGACACCGAAGACCTACGATACCAGATCCAACAACTCGGTGATCTGCTCGCAATGTGCCAGACAGAGCAGCGATCGGTGCTCGAAAAGCTCCAGCGGGTGAGCGCGGACCTGAGCGCGGTTGCATCGGCGATCGCGCCCCGACCCAAGCTGTCGACGCGCGACTGGGCAGCCGAACTTGCGGCGCTCGAGGATGGCTCGTGGGTATGGGAGGCACCAACGAAGTCGGCCGGATGGTGGGCAGTTCGCCGCGACCCTCGGCACAGCCGCAGCATCGACATCGTCCCGCTGCGAGACATCACGGAACAACGGGAGAAGGTCTGCCGCAGTGTGTTTTGCGAGATCGCGAAGCTGGTCGACGAGCGCGACGACGTGGAGCGTGGGCGATGAGCCACTCCGACATCTTCGGCGCGGCCATCTTGGCCATCGTCGCGATCACGCCGATCGCCCTGGCTGCTGTTGCTAACACCGATTGGTACGAGCCTCGCGCTCCGAAAGCTGCGCTACGAGGCCGAGCTACGCGCGCACCAGCGGGCGCTACGAGAGTGATGACCCGCTGCGCAAGCGGGTGGTGGTGGTGGGATGTCTGGAACCCGCACCTGCGCGAATGGATCGCAGGCCGCAACTTCACGTTGCGCAGCGCAAAGCGAGCGGCCGCCGAAGCGCTTGCAGGGCGAGGCAGGCGATGACGTTCGCGTGCATCATGATCGACCCGCCGTGGCCCGAGCGCGGCGGCGGCAAGATCAAGCGCGGCGCCGACCGTCACTACCCGCTGATGCGGTGGCAGGAGACGCTCTCCGTGTTGTTGCGCGCGCCGGTGTGGACGCCCGCGCCGTCGTGCCACCTGTGGTGCTGGTACACGGACAACCACCTGCTCGCCGCGCTCAAGCTCGTGGAGGCGCTCGACTTCCGCTACGTGCGCACGATGGCGTGGGCGAAGGACCGCATCGGAATCGGGCAGTACATGCGAGGGCAGCACGAGGGCTGCATCCTCGCGGTGCGTGGCGCGGCGATGAAGCCCGCCCGAGCACCATCGTCTCTGGTGGTCGCGAAGCGGCGCCAGCACTCGCGCAAGCCCGACGAGGCGATCGCGACGATCGAACGAGTGTCACCGGGGCCGCGACTCGAAATGTTCGCGCGCGGGCCTCGGGAAGGGTGGACGACATGGGGGAACGAGGCATGACCGACCAACTACCACTGAGCGTGCAGGCGGAGCTCGCCGAGGCGCGCGCGAACGCTGACCGCGTGCGCCGGCTCGAGGCCGAGTTGCGGGATGCGGAGAACGAGCGGGACGACGCCATCGCCGATACGATTGCGACGAAGAAGGCGCAGAGCAGCACCGAGGTCGACAGCTTCACCGAGCTACTTGGGAAGCTCGCTGACGTGACGACCGAGAGCGACGTGTTGCAGGCGAAGCTCGACGGCGCGTCGAAGGTGATCGCCGAGATGGCGGCGACCCGCGACCGGCTGCAGGCCGAGGTCGAAGATGCGAATCTCTCACTGGGCCTCGAGCGTGAGCATCGCAGGCGGGCGGAGGCCAGCAGCAGCGCGCAAGCCTTCGACGCACTGATGCGCAAGCTCGACGCGGCGACCCGCGAGGTCGCCATCCTCCGCGAAGCACAGCGCCTCGTCCCGCGGGACCTCGCGCCGAAGCACCCAGCGTGCGCCTGCGCCAAGCTGCCGCGCGTGCACCCCTACGAGCCGCGGTCATGCACTGCGGCGGGCGACGAGTCGATGCGGAGGGACGGGTGATGGCCGAGTGCGAAGACGAGAACGACGGCCGACAGGCCTGGTTCGACAACGCCGCGCGGATTTGTCGATGCTGCCGTTCACTGCTGCCCGATGTCTGCCGAGGTGTCGCGATCATGGCACGTGCGAAGACGACGAGGCTCTCGACCTCGACGGGGAGGACGGGTCGATGGCCGGCGCATGCGACGAGTGCGGCGGCCGACGGCCCGGGGGGGCCTCGACAGGCGGACCCCCCACACGTCCGAAGCGACGACTCCCGCCCGCTCACGGCCGGGGGCCGGTTCATCAGGCGCTGGACCGTGTTCGCGATGCCGATGAGGTCGACATGAGCACGAAGAAGCAACGACGACGAAGCATCTCCATCCGGCCGCAGGTGTTCGTCCGGCTGCACTGGATCCCGCGCGACGAACTCCAGTCGCTCACCGCCAAGGTCGAGGCCATCCTCAACGAGCACATGGACGCGATCGGCGTGCCCTCGATCTCGCGCGAGGACGCCATCAGGTGGATCGAGCAGCACGAGCGCGACGCACCCTCGAAGCCCGCGGCTAGCGGGGTCTGGACGTTCTGAATGACGCAAGAGACCTTCGACGTCGACACCCTCGTCTCCGCCGTCGCGTCCGTCGACACGCGAGGTACCATGCGGCCCACTGTCCGCGATACACCGTGGGGCAAGCGCGTGCAGCTCGGCAACGCGGTCGACTCGTTCTTGTTCGTCAGCCGGGGCGGACTCGTCGGCATGTCGCCGGCTGTGCCGCTGCGGTGGCGCCGGCCCATCCGGCTCGCGCTGCAGGATGCGGGGGTGCAGGTGCGGTGCCCGCGTGACGTGCCGGGCTCGAGGAGGGACGGGTGAAGGTGATCGATCTATTCGCCGGCGCCGGCGGCAGCTCCGAGGGCGCGCGCCAGGCGGGCGCGGCGGTCGTCTGGGCCGCGAACCACTGGCCGCTCGCCGTCGAGGTGCATCAGCGCAACCACCCGGACACCGAGCACGTCTGCCAGGACCTGCATCAGTGCGACTGGTCGCGCGCGCCGAGCTGCGACCTCGTGCTTGCGTCGCCAGCGTGCCAGGGGCACAGCCGCGCGGCGTCGGCCGGCGGGACTGGTCGCCGCGGTAGCGCCGCGAAGCACGACGCCGACCGCTCGACGGCGTGGGCCGTGGTGTCGTGCCTCGAGGCCACGCGCGCGCCGCTGGCCGTCGTGGAGAACGTCACCGAGTTCCGCACGTGGGCGCTCTACCCGTCGTGGTGTGACGCGCTGGAGCGGCTCGGCTACATCCTCACCGAGCACGTGATCGACGCGGCGTGGTCGGGCGTGCCGCAGCGGCGCAAGCGGCTGTTCATCGCCGCGGCCCGAGGCGATCGCGGCCTGGTGCTCGCATTGCCGGTCGAGGAGCCACGCAAGGCGTTCAACATCCTCGACCCGGCCGATGATCGCGGGTGGCGAGACGTGGCCGAGCTCCCGCCCGGTGCTCGCGCGCGCATCGAGCGGGCAGCAGCACGGCAGCACCCCGACCGCACGTTCGTGGCGAACTACGTCACCGACGACGTCGGCAGCGACCTCTGCGATCCGGTCACGACGATCACGACGAAGCACCAGCGCGCGTGGATCCGCCGGACGCGAGGCGGCGGTCTGATCCGACGCATGTGGACGAGCCGCGAGTACGCGCGCGCGATGGGCTTCCCGGACTCGTACCAGCTGACGGGCCGCGTCAGCGACGACTGCCGCCTCGTCGGCAACGCCGTCTGCCCGCCGGTGATGCGGGCGATCGTCGAGCAGATTTCCAAGCGCGGATGAACGGTCACGAAGCCCACGAGCGGCACCGGCTGACGGCCAGGCACCGCCGTGACGTCGCGCGTCGAGCAGCCACCCACGCCGACACGATCGGCACGTCGATCAGCCACGGCGAGCAGCGCAGTGGGGCCGGCAGGTACTGCAGGGCGTAGGCGGCCATCTGCCCGTGGGCGCCACGGGTCGACCACCCACCCCGATGGCCGGCACAGTCGCGCGGCCGCAAGCTCCTCGACCACCGCGCATCGAGCTCGTGGACGCCGACGAGCGCCAGGCCGGACTCACGGCGGGCGATCGCCACGACGCGGTCCGCGGCATCCGGGTGGCCGGCGATGATGGCTCCGGCGATCGACGCCACGCGGACGTCGAGCGCGAGCCGCAGCAGCAGCCCGATCACCCCATCGCCTCGGCGAGGTCGCGAACCTGGGCGGCGATCGACGATGCGCCCATGTGCCGAAGGGCCCAGAGCATCGCCGTCGACGGGCGGCCCGCTGCCTTCCACGCGGCGACCAGCCCGCCCCGAGGCTGGCGGTAGGCCGCGAGGGCCGGGATCACGACGGCACTGCCGGCCATCGACTCCCAGTGCGCGAGCACCTGCGGCACGCCGGGCAGCGATAGGCCGCTGGTCGTGGTGACGTAGGCCTGCGGCGTCACGTAGTCGGCGCGCGCAACCAGGGGCTGCAGCGCACCGCGGTCGCCATACCCGATGCCGGAGACGCCCTCGCGGCAGCCGTAGAGCTGGATCATGGCGGCCGCGTCGGCGTGCGGCAGGCCCGCGGTCGCGTGCGTCCATGGCCGCTCGGCGTCCCACTCGATCGAGTGCGCACCGGTGTCGAGCGCGAGCTGGGTCAGCTGCGCGCACGCCTGCGTCAGGAACAGCACGTGCGGCATGATCCACGACGTGATGTGCAGTTCGAGCCCGGCATCGGTGATCATCGCCGCGTAGTCGCGGGCCCGGTCGTCGCACCGGAAGTCGGTCGGGCGTGTGTCCGCGCTGTGGTCGTTGACCATCAGGTGCACGCGTTCGATGCCCAGCTGCTTCGCGCGGGTGATCTGGGCCTTCGTGGGGCGGGCGCACCATGCTCCGATCATCGGTCCAACTCCTCGACGTCGATGCGCTCGGTCACCTCGAGGCACGCGTCGGCGTGCGACGTCAGCACGCGCCGGCCGTCCCTCGTCGTCGTCGCCTCGGCATCGAGTCCGGCCTCGACGAGCCGCGCCTCGAGCTTGCGCAGCCACACGCAGTGCAGCCGGACGGCCATCAGCAGCTCGTGCACCTGGTCGGAGCGCGCGGCCTGCAGCATCTCGTCCGGGGTCACTTCCGCCTCGGCGTCGGTGCGGGCGGGAGGTTGCTCGGCCGGTTCTCGAGCGTCTCGGCGATCACGAGCAGCCGGTCGATCTTGGCCTCGAGCACGTCGATGCGGGTGGAGTTCGCCTCGGCGAGGTCGTGGGTCTCTTCGACGCGCGCGGTCGCCTCGGCCGCCTTCTGCTCGGCCTGCACTGCTGCCCGGGCTGCGCCCTCGCGGCTGTCGCCGTAGGCCTGCACCTGCGACCACGACCAGGCGAGCACGCCGACGAGCGCAGCGCCCAGCGTGCCGATCGCCCCGCGGTAGCTGCGGGTCCGCCCGCGCACGCCCTCGCCGACGCGCGCCGCGATGATCGACTCGTCGCTATCGTGGTGCCGCGCGAGCACGTCCTCGATGGCGGCGCGCACGAGTTCGTTGACGGCGGACAACTCGGCCGGCAGCGGCGTCTGCTGACGCATCGAGTACTCGGTCGACGCTCGAGGAGTAGGGCCGCGCAGCGCCTCTTGGCCGCCGGTCTGTCGGCGGTCGGGCATCAGGCGGCCTGCTTGCTCCGGCGCAGCCAGGCGGCGCGGACGATGCCCGCGATCACCATCAGGCCGGACAGGATCATCGCGACTTGGTTGGCGGTGAGCCCGAGGCGGGAGACGACCCCGGCCGCGCCGAGGATGGTCACGATCGCGTGGATTGCGGCGCCGATCTCATCGGTGGGCGGCTTGGGCTGCATGTAGCCGAGAACGACACATATTGCAGCGTTCCGCAACCAGTAGTTGCAAGGCCCGAGGAATCGTGCACACGATGGCCAGCGATGACACGATCTGCAGCACTGGCCGATCGGCCACAGGTGAGCGCATGAGCCCGCGTGACGCAGCCCGCGCCGCAGCACAGCAGGTGCTCGAGCAGCTGGACGTCCCCGCCGCGCAGGCCCAGGCGATCGCCGGCGCGATGCACTTGGGCGAGCACATCGTCGACGTGATCTCCGAGAGCTACCGCGAGCGCGCCGCCAACCCGAAGGCGTGGCAGGCGTTCCACTCGACCATGGCGCGCACGCTGCCGCGCATCCGATGGGCTGCTCGCCTTCACCACCGCCGAATGGCTCGACGCTACGCCGCGATGGTCGCGGCCGGCACCGCGATCCCATGCGCCAAGGACTGATCGATGCCCACCGCACCCATCGCACTCACGGCCGCCACCGGCAACACGACGCTCGTCAGCGTGGCCGCGGACCGGACCTTCACGATCGACGAGCTCGTGATCATCTCCGACGCGGCCGGTGTGCTCGAGGTCCGCTCGGGCTCCACTCCCATCGTCCCCGACTTCGGCACGATCGCGGGTGCCCAGTACACCTTCGCGGGCTTGAAGTCGCAGGCCGCGGGTGACGACATCATCCTCAACCGCACGGACAGCGCCGCGATCAGCGGGTACGTGCGCTATCGGGTGAAGTGACGCCATGCCCCTGCAGCTATCCGTCACCGTCCGCAACGCCGAACTCGACGCCATCGAGTCCACCATCGGCACCACGCCCATCCTGCGCATCTACACCGGAAGCGCGCCGTCCGACTGCGCCACCGCAGCGACCGGCACTGTGCTCGCGCAGATGAGCCTGCCGTCCGACTGGCTCGCCGCCGCAAGCTCGGGGAGCAAGGCGCTGGCCGGCACATGGCAGGACGCGAGCGCGAACGCCAGTGGCACCGCGGGCTACTTCCGCATCTACAACTCCGGCGACACCACCTGCCACGTGCAGGGGACCGTCACCGCGACAGGTGGAGGCGGCGACCTGACGCTGACCGACGCCGACATCGTCTCGACCGAGCCGGTCTCCATCACCTCGTTCACGCTGTCGGCCGGGAACGCGTGATGCGACGCCGACGGGCGCCATTCCACGCGCTCGCCCAACCGCCGGGCCTGCGCGTTCGACTCGCGTCGATGGGCCTGACCTCCGCAGGCACCGTCGGCGTGGTCGGTAGCGCGGCGCCATCGCTGTCGGCGGTCACGCTCTCGGCCGCTGGCGAGCAGCCCGAGGTCACCACCGAGACGGCGACGTTCACCGCCGGGCCCGCATCGTGGCACGACCGCCGACAGGCATCGCTGCAGGGCACGCACGGCAGCACCCGCGCCGGCCTCTACTGGCGCATCCCCGCCACCGGCACCGAGACCGACCGCTACGTCTGGTGGTCGCACGACGACGGCGATGGTCGCTACACCGGCATCGACCCGGGCGACCACGTGGCCGAGCTCGCGGGCTACACTGGGATCGAGGTCCAACTCGACGCCGGCGCCGTGTCGGCATCGGACGTCGCGACCGCGACACGCACCGCGCTCTCCGGCCTCTACTCCACGATCGGCGGCACCGGTGCAGAGGTTTCCATCGACGGCGAGATCGACTCCGCCTCGTGCACCGTCGGCGGCATGTGGGGCCCCACCAGCCTCGGCGCATGGGGCAGCCGCCGCAGCACGCCGCAGTTCACGGGCAACCCGCTATCAGGACGCATCGGGCAGTTCGCGGTCAGCCCGAGCGCCGACGTCATCGTGACCGCGATCGGCATCTACCTCGCCGCCAGTGCGACCGACGTCCGCGTCTCGGTCTACTCCGGTGGCTCGCAGGCCAGCCTGACTGGCACCACGCTCGAGGCCGAGGTGGTCATCCCCGCCGGCGCGACCGGGTGGCGATGGGGTGTGCTCACGGCCTCGCAGGTCTTCTCGCTCGCCAGCGCGACCAACATCCGACTCGTCGCGAAGTCGAACGGCACCAGCGATCCCGGGTACATCATCGCCAGCAACCTCGTCGGCGCCGACTTCCCCGACTCGGGCGGCGGCTCGACGTACGCGCTCGAGATCTACGACACCATGAGCACCGACCCCGCGGTCGCCTTCCCATCGACCCTCGCAGGCGAGGGCATCACCACGTCCGGCGTCTACGTGATGATGGCGCTGCAGTACCTCGAGCCCGACGGCACGTCCGCGGTCTGGACCACGCGCGTCGGCACGCACATCGACGACCCCACCGACCTCAACCAGGTCTCCAGTCTCACCGCGCCAGATGCCGGCGGCGCGGACCTGTACATGGGCGTCGCTCACCCCGGCATCCTCGGGCTGCAGCTCACCGCATGGGCGTGCTGCTTCTCGACGCACACCACCCAGCTGCGAGCACACGTCGCGCAAGGCGGCACCGTCGGCAACGCGGTCGGAGCATCCGTGCTGTGGCAGTCGCAGACCAGCGGTAGCGACGTCGACACGTGGCACGAGGAGTCGATCTCGAACGTCGCGCTCGCCGACTCCGGCGTCATCCACTGGGGATGCCGAAACAACGCCGCCACCGCTGCGTTCCGCTTCGCCTTCCAGGCCGATCGCGCGCTCAACTCGCCCGACTCGAACCCCGCCGACTGGTCGGACGCGAGCGAGTTCGAGATCTTCCGCTCGGTCAACGGGAACGGCACCGGCGGCAACGTCCACGAGACCGACCCGACCGTTGCCGTCGCATCCCCGATCGCGACCAACGGCGGCGCCACGGCCGGCAACACCAACTACCCCGGCGCCTACCTGCGCCTGCGGGTGCCACCCGACACGGTGACCGCGTGATCTTCGGCAGCCCACGTCAGGCCCTTGCCTACCTCTACGCCGCGCAGCGAGGGCCGCAGCTCGCACGTCCGCGCTACCACGACGCACCACCGAGCACCGACCGGACGTGCTGGGACCACGTCGAGATCGGTGCACTGCTCTACGGGCCTCGACGTGACGGTGGGTGCGGCGTGCCCATGGGCGGACCCCTCGATCTCGAACTGCGCGCTTGGGCCACCGAGCGCGGCACCGGCCGAAGCGACCAGGTGCGGGCGATCGAGCGACGCCTGCGTGACCGCCTGCGCGCTCTAGGTGCCATGCCATCTAGTCGACCTGCAGCCCCGCGAGTGCGGACGTGGGTCGACCCAGACGGGCAGCAGTGGGTGCGCGCTGCCCGTTCTGCGCATAGTGCTTGACGACGTGGCCAAGTTCGGTCACCGCTTGGGTACTCTCTCCTAGCTGCGTCATGACCCACGCGATCGCCACCACCGCACTGGACGCAGCCGCCTTCTTGGCGCTGGAGGGCTGTCGAGTCTCGATCGAGGGACCATCGGTCATCGTCATGCACGAGGTCGAAGGGCAGCCCGCCGACGAGTCAGACGCCGCCGGCATGGTCGCGCGCCTGTACCTCGTGGAAGGGTGGGTGTGCTCGACCACCATGTGGCGCGCGCCGGGGCAACTGCACCCTGATGGCCTGCCCCGCATCGAGATCGATGGGCGCCCATGATGACCGTCGTGTCACCCGACAGGATCCGCGCCATGGGCGTGCGTGACGAGTCCGAGGTGCGAGCGATGGCCATCGTGGAGTGGCGCAGGGCCCTCGCCTCGTCGTCGTCCGCCGTGCTTGTGTGCGGTGCTCCAGGGGCCGGCAAGACCACGTGGGTGCAGCAGCACGCTCGACCCGGCGTGGCGTACTACGATGGCACGCTCACGCACAGGGCCACGCGAGCCCAGCTGCTGCGCATGGCCGAACAGGCCGGCATCCCAGCCCGCATCGTGTAGGTCCGTACGCCCATCGAAGTGTGCCTCGCCCGCAACGCAGGGCGCGACAGAGTGACGCCAGAGCGCCTCGTGCGAGAGCTGCA